>CAVBNJ010000020.1:0-17288 GCA_963596755.1 bacterium | reverse complement strand
GTCTTGCCGTATGTATTATGCATAAAAAAATCGCATCCGAGATGCAGCTTGAGGAGGAGACAAAATGAATTACGAAGCAAGAGTTGCAAAAGTAAAAGAAAAATTTCTGGCAGACGGCGTAGAAGCGCTTCTTGTATCAAAAGGAACCGACATCCGCTACTTAAGCGGATTCACCGGTGAGGCGGGCGTTGCGCTGCTGGTTCTGTCAGAAAAGAAAAATTACTTTATCACAGACGGACGCTTCACCAATCAGGCGAAGATGGAGACGAAGGGAATGGAAATCATTCTCTGGAAATCCGGCAGCGGCCTTTACAAAGAGGGCGGAGAGCTGTTAAAAGAACTCGGTGTCAGACGTGCCGCCATCGACTGCGGAGAAATTTCCCATGCTGATTACCTGACACTTGCCGCCACCTGGGGACAGGAAGTGGAGGACAGCAAGCCGTACATCACCACACTTCGGATGGTAAAAGATGCGGACGAGCTGGCGCTGATCCGGAAAGCCTGCGATATCACCGAGCAGTCCTTCCTGGCGCTGCTGAAACTGGTAAAACCGGGTCAGACCGAAAAAGAGATCCGAAATCTTCTGGAATATGAATTCCGCAAACGCGGCAGCGTCGATGTCAGCTTTGCGACGATCGTGGCTTCCGGCCCGGAGAACGGCGGAAACCCGCATGCAAGCCTGACCGACCGCAAAGTACAGCAGGGTGATATGATCACCATCGACTTCGGCGCAAGCTACGAGGGTTACTGCTCCGACATGACAAGAACGTTTGCCATCGGAGATCCGGGTGAGAAATTAAAAGAGATCTACCATGTGGTATACGAGGCAAAGAAAGCCGCAGAGGCGGCACTTCATGTTGGTGCCATTGCAAAAGATATTGACAAAGCCGCAAGAGACGTGATCACAAACGCAGGCTACGAGCTGCCGCACGGACCGGGCCACGGATTCGGCCTTGATATCCACGAAGATCCGTTCCTCGGATTCCGCAACACGTATGCAATGGAAGAAAATGTCGTCCACACCATCGAGCCTGGCATCTACGTACCGGGAACCGGCGGTATCCGTATTGAAGATGATTACCTGATCAAAGGCGACGGCGCAGAGTGCCTGACCCCGAACATTACGAATGAACTGATTATTCTGTAAAAGAAGGTACGAAAGATGACAGCAGAAACACGAGGATACCTCGAAAAAGCAAGAAACATCATGAAACAGCAGCGCTACTACGAGAGCCTGGATAATGTCATTTACTGCGACCGTGAATTTCAGCTTCCGAAAGGCGGCTGGGACTACATGGACGAGATGCAGGGCTTTTTCCAGAAACAGTGCGAACAGCAGCTTCTGTCAAAGGAGACAAAAGAGATTCTCGATTATTTTAAAGCATATGGAACGGAGGATCTGGAGAACGATTACCAGAAGGGGTGCATCCGCAATCTGCGGAAAAAGTATGAGAGAGCCACGAAGATTCCGGCAGAACTTTTGACCGAGCGTGACCAGTTCTGTGCGAGAGCGCAGGCGGCATGGAAAGAGGCACATGAGAAAGCAGATTTCTCTATCTTTGCACCGTGGCTGGAAAAACAGTTTGCACTGCAGAAACGCATCGCCGCAGCATGGAACCCGGATCAGAGTGTATACGATTCTCTGCTGCAGCAGTGGGATGAGGGCATCAGCACAGCGTTTGTAACGGAGAAGATCGAGGCAGTCAAAGGCGAACTCATTGCTCTGGGCAAAAAGGTGATTGAAGAATGCAAAGATGTGGACAGAAGCATATTGGATGAACCGGTGGACCGTGAGATTAATAAACGTCTTGCAGATAAAGCCGTCGATCTGATCGGCTTTGACCGCAGCCGCGGAACGATTCAGGAAGTGCTGCATCCGGT
Organism: bacterium; assembly: GCA_963596755.1. GTDB lineage: Bacteria > Bacillota > Clostridia > Lachnospirales > Lachnospiraceae > Fusicatenibacter. Next base: position 15,407 of record CAVBNJ010000020.1, on the reverse strand, counting down.
CTGTGTCTGCTTAGGGCCGCGGGATTCCCGTCCGACGACGAACTACAATACACCGTGGATGGCGGTGATCAGCCTGACACACGAGTGCGGGCACGGCATTTACAATTACAGCTCGAATGACGAAGCCGTAAGCTATGGCCTCTGGGGCGGCATCGAGGGAATGATGCACGAATCGCAGTCAAGATTCTACGAGAACATGATCTGCCGCACAAAAGCATTCTGGAAGAATCTGTACCCGACCGTACAGAAAGAGATTCCGAAATTTGCCGATGTGCCGTTTGACGATTTCGCAGCCATGCTGTTCAAACCGGGATTCACCAAAATGAGAATACGTGCAGATGAACTGACCTACAATCTGCACATTATCATCCGCTTCGAGATGGAGCGTGATTACTTTGAAGGAAAGCTGGCGATCGAAGATTTTCCGAGAGTATGGAAGGAAAAATATCAGCAGTATCTGGGGGTTACGCCGGAGAATGACCGGGAGGGCATCCTGCAGGATGTGCACTGGGCATCAGGCCACGTTGGATATTTTCAGAGCTACTTCCTCGGAGATCTGTATGCAGCGCAGGTTCGCCACAGGCTGCTGCAGGAAATTCCGGACCTGTACGAACGGATCGGAAAGGGAGATGTCAAGTGCGTCCATACCTGGATGATCGAGCATATTTATCAGTATGGACAGACGTATACACCGGAAGAACTGCTTTTGAAAGTAACGGGAGAGGAACTCAATCCCCGTTATTATATAGAGTATCTCAAGGAAAAATACGAAAAGTAAAGGAGAAGGAAAGTAATGAGCGGGAAAACAAAAGAGACGGGTATCAGCCCGGAGAATCAGGCAGTCTTGAATGACAGAGCCTTTTTCGGACATCCAAAAGGAGTAGGAGCACTGGCATTCGGAAACCTCTGCAACTCGTTTGCATGGGCAGCGGTTTACGCCGTACTCGTTTACTATCTGTACGCACCGTACACAAAAGGACTTGGATTTACAGAAGGTGAGGCAGCGACGATGATCGCAGCCATGGGAGCAGGAAACTCGCTGTTCGTTATCGTCGGAAGCTGGTTCGCAGACCGTGTTTTCGGAGCCAGAAATGCACTCGTTGTCGGCAATATCGTAAAAGCAATCGCGTTTGGTTTATTCGCCATTCCGCCGGTCAGCCTGGCACAGGGCCGTGTCTTTGCCGTCATCGGCCTGATCCTGATGGCACTGCCGATCATGGGCGCAAGCAACAACTCCCTGACCGGACAGATGTATGCAAAAGAAGATTCTGCAAGACGTGATGGTGCATATACCATCCACACCGTAGCAAACGCCATTTCCGGTGTTATCGCCCCGGTTCTGGTCGGATTCATCGGTGAGAGCAACTACCACATCGGATTTGCCATCGGCGCAGCATGGGCACTGGCATACGGCGCAGTTATCTTCTTCACCAGAAACAAATTCTTCGGAACCATCGGAGAGAAACCGGTCAATCCGCTGACAAAAGAAGAAGCAAAGAAAGTAATCACCATCGCAGTCATCGTACTTGTTGTAGCAGCAGCCATCATCGGCGGAACCGTAGCAGCAGGCGTACTGACTTTCAATGGAATCATCAACGTACTGACCACAGCCACCTTCCTGATCCCGATCGCATTCCTGTACAAACTGTTCAACAACAAGAAAATTGAGGCAGAAGACAGAAAGAAACTCGTTCCATTCCTGAAACTGTTCTGCGCACAGGTCGTTGTAGCAACAGCAGCCGTTATGATCACTTCCGCACTGGCAGTTTTCGTAGAGGCAAAAGTAAACCGTACGATGCTCGGCATCACCTTTGCACCGGCAACCTTTACCTCTATTTATAACGTATTCGGTCTGGTACTTGGACCGGTCTTCGTATTCCTCTGGACCAAGACAAAAGCCGGACAGGTTTCCACAGCAAAGAAATTCAGTGCAGGAATTATGTCCTACGCACTTTCCTATCTGGTACTGACCATTCCGCTGCTCCTGGGCATCAAATCCAACATCAGCCCGATCTTCCCGATCATCTTCTACTTCCTGATGACCCTCGGAGACAACATGGTATACCCGATCGGAAACTCCATCACCGCAAAACTGTCACCGAAGTCCTTTGAGACACAGATGCAGTCCGCATGGAGCCAGAGTACATCGATTGCCAACGGTATTACGATGATCCTGCTGAAATTCTTTACAACATCCGATTCCCAGATGACACTGTTCCCGATTATGGCAGTCGTTCTGGTGATCACCAGCGTTGTTGTATTTATCTTTGCCGGACAGATTGAGAAAGATATCGCGTAAGCGGTACAAGAAACGGCAGCGAAAAGCGTGCCTGAAAATCCTGTGAAAAGTGTTTTCAGGTGCGCTTTTTCTCTTAAGAAGCAGTTAAAATAGGAATTTTTACATGGGTTTTATAAGGAAGAAAAGAAGGTATTACGGTATGATGGAAAATGGAGAGCAGAAAAGACCGGCACTTGCAAAAGTGTCGCTGATCACAGAGACACATGTGGAGTTTCACTGGGATCAGGAAATTGCCCTGAACGGAGGCGTGACGGGATGCTATCACGTCTATTACAAAGGAGAGGAACTTCCGCTCTATGAGCGTGTGGACAGCGATGAGTGGAATGTCGGAACGGTGTATGAACCGAAGAAAAAAAGAGCGACCGTCTCACTGAAAACGCCGGTCACCAAAGAGATGGTCCCGGATCTGACGGCGAGCGTGGAGAAAACGGCGAATGCCCTCGGTGTGGAGCCGGACGGCGAACAGCGGTACCAGGTACAGTGGGAGCCGTATTATACGAAGGTTTCCCACCCATCCTGCGGCATTCCGATCAAATCGTGTGATGCAGTGCGGGATGAGACACATGCAGTAGCGGGAAAGATTCTCGATCTGATGCTGCAGAAACTGCCGGACGCTGCCGCAAAAATGGCAGAATATCACGCGGAGCTGGCGATCTATCCGATCGGGCAGGACGCGTATGATATCCCGGAGCACAGAGTCGGATTTCTCTATATGCACCGGCCGGTGGAAGGATACGGCGGTGTTGTGGAAAACCCGGTCAATTCCATCTCGGAGGTCAATGTCCTTCGGATTCTGGAGGGAGAGTTCACGACACGGTACCGCGAGGAGCTGATTCTGGCGCATGAATTTGCACACGGCATCCACCTGATCGGCATCGAGCATCTGGCGGATCGCACGCTGGCAGAGCGGTTCCGCGCCGTCTATGCGCACGCAAAAGAAGCCGGAAAATGGCCGAATACGTATGCGATCAGCAATTATGAAGAGTATTTTGCAACGCTGACGACCGTCTGGTTCAACGTCATGGAAGAGGGCGTAAACGGAACATGGGACGGCGTGCGGGGACCGGTCAACACAAGAGAAGAACTGTACCGTTACGACAGAGAAGCGTATGACTTTTTCCACGACATTTATCCGGAAGACTTTTTCCCGGCGCCGTGGAATGTGACAAAAAATCTGTATGATATCGATGGAAGCAGATTACAGGAAAGAGAGGAAGAGTAACATGACAGATTTACAGCTTGCAGAGAAAGACAGAGACGCCTTATATATTGGAAACATTCGAACTGTAGAATTTGATCTGGAGCTGCCGACAAAAGGCGACAACGGATCGACGATCACCTGGGAGACGGGCCATGACCGGATTATCAGTGTGGACGGAAAAGTGACCCGGCCGAAATATGGTATGGGAAGCCGCACGGTTCCGATGACGGCGACGATTCGTTACGGGGAAGCGGAAGTGAAACGTGTCTTTGAAGTACGTGTCCTCGAGGAAGAAAATAAAATTCAGGTGGAAAAGGTCTATCCGGTCAGAGTGCAGGCACAGAAGGGACAGAAATTCTATCTGCCGACCGCGACAGCGATCGTGACGAAAGAGGGAAGAACAATTCCGCATCTGATCGAGTGGGATAACGGCGGTGAGGCTGTCTATGAGACGGTCGGAACTGTAAAAGAGCACGGAGTCATCGCGGGAACGAAGTTCGATGTGGACGGCGAGGTCGAAGTTGTGGAACATCTGACCGCAGAAGAGAAAGACCGCACACCGGCAGTGCGTGATGTGGCAGCCGATGCGCATCTTTCTGGTGATAGCTTCTTCTCCCGCGCACAGAAATGGTCCGAGGATTTCCTGATTTCTGTGAACGATGACCAGATGCTGTACAACTTCCGCAGTGCCTCCGGCCTCGACACGAAGGGTGCGCCGGAGATGATCGGATGGGATGCACCGGAGTGCAACTTAAAGGGACACACGACAGGTCACTATCTGTCCGGCCTTGCCTTATGCTACCGCGCGACGGGAAATGAGAAAATCCGTGAGAAAGCCGTTTATATGTGCGAATCGTTAAAAGAGTGCCAGGATGCCTTTGCAAAGATGGACGGCATTCATGAAGGTTTCTTAAGTGGCTACGATGAGAAACAGTTTGATCTGCTGGAGCAGTACGTGCGCTACCCGGAAATCTGGGCGCCGTATTATACGTTGCACAAGATCTTTGCCGGACTTCTCGACTGCTATGAATTTGCACACATCGACTGCGGTCTTACCATCGCCGACAAGCTGGGTGACTGGGTTTACAACCGCCTTTCCCGCCTGCCACATGAGACGCTGATGAAGATGTGGAGCCTTTACATCGCCGGAGAGTTCGGCGGCATGAACGAGGCGATGAGCCGTCTGTACGGAATCACAGGAAAAGAAAATCACTTAAAAGCAGCGCGCCTGTTTGACAACGACAAGCTGTTCTTCCCGCTGGAGCAGAAAATTGACGCACTCGACACGATGCATGCCAACCAGCACATCCCGCAGATCATCGGCTGCATGAAGCTGTTTGAGGTGACAGGGGAGAAGAAATATTATGATATCGCCGAATTTTTCTGGGAGAGCGTAACCGGTCACCACATTTATACGATCGGCGGAACAGGCGAGGGCGAAATGTTCCACGGAGCCGATGAAATAGGACGGCTTTTAAGCAAAAATACAGCAGAGAGCTGTGCGTCCTACAACATGCTGAAGCTGACAAAAGAGCTGTTCTCCTATCAGCCGGACAGCCGTTACATGGATTACTACGAGAGAACAATGTTCAACCACATCGCATCCTCCTGCGACCATGCGCCGACCGGAGCAAGCACTTACTTCATGCCGCTGGCGCCGGGATTTAGAAAAGAGTTCGATGACGAAAACTCCTGCTGCCACGGAACCGGCCTGGAAAACCATTTCAAATATGCAGAGAGCATCTATTTCCAGAATGACAAAAATGTTTATGTGAACCTGTTTGTGCCGTCGGTACTCGAGGAAGAAGATTTCAGGATCGTACAGGAAGAAAAAGAGGACGCACCGGGCGAGGTGACACTGAAAGTGCAAGGAAGCCGCGCAGCTGATTTAAAAGTGCGTGTGCCGTACTGGTGCCAGGGCAGGTATCAGATATGGATCAACGGAGCAGAACAGAGCGTGGAAACCGGAACAGACGGCTATATCACGCTGAACGGTGACTGGAGCAAAGAGACAACGGTGGAAATCCACTTCGCCTGCCATTACACCCTGGAGCGCACCCCGGACGTCCGCGACACCGCATCGCTGCTGTACGGCCCGTACGTGCTGGCAGCGCTGACCGAGGAGAAGGACTATCTGCATCTGCCGCTGAAAGAAGAGACACTGGAGGAGCAGGTGACAAAAGAGGAAGGCCTGAACTTCATCGTGGAGGGCGTACACTTCGTACCGCTCTGCAGCATCTGCCGCGAAGGATATCAGGTCTATGTCAAAATTCCGGGTAAGTTTGAGAAGATGACAGGAGGCATAAAACATGGCAATTCGATTTCATGAAAAAACAGGCGTGTTTCACATCTGGGATGATACGTTCAGTTATATCTTCTGCGTTTTAAAGAACGGTCAGTTGGGACAGCTTTATTATGGAAAGAAGCTGCGCGACCGGGAGGATTTTACGCATATGTTCGTTGCAGCGCGGCGGGATATGGCGCCGTGTGTGTTCGAGGGAGATTCGGATTTTTCGATGGAGGATATCAAGCAGGAGTATCCCGTATACGGAAACGGCGATATGCGGAGCATGGCGTGCGAGATCCAGAGCCCGGACGGAAGCAGAGCAGGTGATTTCAAATATGTTTCTCACCAAATTTACGACGGCAAACCGAAACTTTCCGGTCTGCCGTGCACGTATACGGAGCGGGATGATGAAGCCGAGACGCTGGAAATCACGCTGACGGATAAACTTTTGGACACAGATCTGATTTTAAGCTATTCCATCTTCAAAGGTTATTCTGCCCTGGTGCGGAATGCGAAATTTGTGTGCCGCAGTGAAAAGCATTTAAAATTAGTAAAAGCGATGAGCCTTTCCCTTGATCTGCCGGACACCGATTATGAGATGACGGAGCTCGCCGGTGCGTGGGGGCGGGAGCGCCATGTGAAGACGCAGCCGCTTCACGTCGGCATTCAGAGCATCTACAGCCTGCGCGGCCACAGCAGCCACATGTTCAACCCGTTTCTGATGATGAAGCGGCCGGAGACGACAGAGGACTCCGGCGAGGTCTTCGGCATCAGCCTGATCTACAGCGGCAACTTCTTAGGTCAGGTCGAAGTGGACAACTACCATGTGACCCGCGTGATGATGGGCATCCACCCGGAGGGATTCACCTGGAATCTGACCGCAGGAGTGGAGTTCCAGACGCCGGAGGCGGTCATGGTTTACAGCGCTTCTGGCATGAACGCGATGAGCCAGACGTTCCACCGCCTGTACCGCACCCGTCTTGCTCGCGGTTACTGGCGCGACCGCACGCGCCCGGTTCTGATTAACAACTGGGAAGCGACGTACATGAAATTCGATGAGGAAAAACTGGTCGGCATTGCGAAGAAGGCAAAAGAGCTCGGCATCGAGCTGTTCGTCCTCGATGACGGCTGGTTTGGCCACCGCGATGACGATACCACATCGCTCGGCGACTGGTCTGCGGACCGCAAAAAACTGCCGAATGGAATCGAAGGCGTGGCAGAGAAGATCACTGCGCTCGGCATGCGGTTCGGACTCTGGTTTGAGCCGGAGATGATCAGCAGGGACAGCGAGCTGTACCGCGCGCACCCAGACTACATGCTGCAGACGCCGGGCCGCGTGCCGTGCCATGGACGAAACCAGTATGTGTTGGATTTCTCGCGCGAAGAGGTGGTAAACTACGTGGCGGAGAGCATGGAAAAGATCTTAAAGAGCGGAAAAGTTTCCTATGTCAAATGGGATATGAACCGCAGTATCACAGACGGCTATTCGAATGCAGCCACGCCGGAAACGCAGGGAGAGGTGCTGCACCGCCAGATTCTCGGTGTCTATGCGCTGTATGAGCGGCTGACGAGTGAATTCCCGGAAGTGCTCTTTGAGTCCTGCGCCAGCGGCGGCGGACGGTTCGATCCGGGCATGCTCTATTACGCGCCGCAGGGCTGGACCTCCGACGACACCGATGCGGCAGAGCGGCTGAAAGTACAGTACGGAACGAGTTACTGCTATCCGGTCAGCGCCATGGGAAGCCACGTTTCTGCCGTGCCGAACCATCAGGTCTTCCGCAGAACGCCGATGAAGACGAGAGCGGATGTCGCGTATTTCGGAACGTTTGGATACGAGCTTGATGTCAACAAACTGCCGGAGAAAGAGCAGGAGCAGATCAAAGAGCAGATTGCATTCCGGAAACGGTACGAGAAGCTGATCCGCGAGGGCACTTTCTACCGCCTGGTAAGCCCGTTTGAAAGTGAACATGGGGAGACGGCGTGGATGGTCGTTTCGGATGACAGAAAACAGGCGCTTGTCGGATATTACCGCATGCAGCAGCCGGTCAATGAGGGATACCGCTGGCTGAAACTCTCCGGCCTGGATCCGAAACTGGAGTATCACGTAAAAGATACTGCATACAAGATGGCGGCGGAGAGCTATACGTATTACGGTGATGAGCTGATGGAGAAAGGCTTTGACATCTCCGACAGCGGTTTCGGACCGTGGACGCCATGGATTTACCAGGGAGATTACCAGTCGAGACTCTTTATTGTTGAAGCTGTTTAACGCTCTGAAAATAAGATGTCAATAAAAGCCGGAAAAAAGATAAAAAGGATCTTTCTTTCTCAAAAAGAATCGTGTATAATAAGCATTACTGTCAGGAGCCTGACTGGAGAAATCCAGGAGGGCTCCGATTTATGTCATTTATTTTATACAAAAGAAAAGGGGGAAACCATGCAGAAACACAGAAAATTTATTGGGGACAAACGGTTTTACCTGATGGTGCTTGGCGTTGCGATGCCGATTATGATTCAGAACGGTATCACAAACTTCGTCAGCCTTCTCGACAACATCATGGTAGGACAGGTCGGCACCGAGCAGATGTCCGGTGTTGCGATCGTCAATCAGCTTCTTTTTATCTATAACCTCTGTATTTTCGGAGGTGTGTCCGGCGCAGGAATCTTCACTGCACAGTATTTCGGACAGGGCAACGATGAGGGTGTCCGCAACACCTTCCGTTTCAAGCTCTGGATCGGCGTGATCCTGACCGCGGCGGCGATCGCCATCTTCCTTGGCGCCCACGAGCCGCTGATCCGTCTTTACCTGACAGGCGATCAGGGAAGCCAGGATATGAATGCGACATTAGCATACGGCATTTCCTATATGAAGGTCATGCTCGTCGGTCTGCCGCCGTTTCTGTTTGTACAGCTCTACGCCAGCACCCTGCGTGAGTGCGGCGAGACGATGCTCCCGATGAAAGCCGGCATCACCGCCGTCTTCGTCAATCTGATTTTCAACTATATTTTAATCTACGGAAAATTCGGCGCACCGGCGCTCGGCGTTGTCGGAGCGGCTGTTGCGACCGTGCTGTCCCGCTACGTGGAGATGGCGATCGTGCTGATCCGTACTCATGGAAACAAAGAGAAATACCGCTTTACCGAGCACCTGTACCGCACGATCTGCGTTCCGGCGGCGCTGACGAAACAGATCCTCATCAAAGGAACACCGCTGATGCTGAACGAAACACTCTGGGCCGGCGGTGTGGCGATCCTGATGCAGTGCTACTCTGTGCGCGGTCTGAATGTCGTGGCGGCGATGAATATCTCCAACACGATCTCGAACCTGTTCAACGTTGTTTTTATCGCACTCGGCGATTCCGTTGCGATCATCGTCGGACAGCTTCTCGGAGCCGGAAAGATGGAAGAGGCCAAAGATACCGATACGAAGCTGATTACGTTCTCCGTGCTGCTCTGTATCGTAATCGGCGCTCTGATGGCGCTCGTGGCTCCGCTCTTCCCGCGTCTCTACAACACGACCGATGAAGTACGCCATATGGCCGCCATTTTCATCGTGGAAGTTGCCGTGTTCATGCCGGTCAATGCGTTCCTGCATGCCAGCTACTTCACACTGCGCTCCGGCGGAAAAACGATCATCACGTTCCTGTTCGACAGCGTATTCATCTGGGTGGCAAGCGTCCCGGTTGCGTTCTGCTTAAGCCGTTTTACCGGTCTTTCGATCTACGCGATCTACTTTATGGTTATGTCGGTTGACCTGATCAAGTGCGTGATTGGATTCGTTCTCGTAAAGAAAGGTGTCTGGCTGCAGAATATCGTAGCAGAGTAAAGTGGAAAATTTTTCATTAATCAAAACTCCGGTTGAATTTTAGAAAATGCTTGCTATAATAGGGGTGCAGCGAACAGACATCTCGTGTGACGCGTGAATCTCTCTTCCTATTATTAATGAGGCGCGGTCACACACCATATGGAGGAAAAAAAGCGATGGATTACGCAAAAGAATCATTAAAGATGCACTATGAATTACGCGGAAAGCTCGAGATGACATCCCGTGCGGCCGTAGATACAAAAGATGCCTTAAGTCTTGCCTATACCCCGGGTGTGGCGGCGCCGTGTCTGGAGATTCAGAAAGATGTCAATAAGAGCTACGAGCTGACCAGAAGATGGAACACCGTAGCCGTTGTCACAGATGGAACCGCAGTCCTGGGACTTGGCGATATCGGCCCGGAAGCCGGTATGCCGGTCATGGAAGGAAAATGCGTTTTATTCAAAGAGTTCGGCGGTGTCGATGCGATTCCGCTCTGCGTGCGCAGCAAAGACGTGGATGATATCGTCAACACCGTGCGTCTGCTTGCAGGAAGCTTCGGCGGCGTCAACCTGGAGGATATCTCCGCACCGAGATGCTTTGAAATTGAGAAGAAATTAAAGGAATGCTGTGATATTCCGATTTTCCACGATGACCAGCACGGAACTGCAGTCATCACACTGGCCGGTGTCATCAATGCACTGAAGCTGGTTGGAAAGAAACTGGATGAAGTCAAAATCGTTACTTCAGGAGCCGGTGCAGCCGGAATCGCCATCATCCGCCTGCTGATCTCGATGGGCCTCAAAAACGTTATCATGACCGACCGCAAAGGTGCGATCTATGAGGGACGCGACGGCCTGAACCCGATCAAAGAGGAGATGGCTAAAATCACAAACTACAACCATGAGAAGGGCAGCCTGGCAGAGGTGATCAAGGGCGCCGACATCTTCATCGGCGTTTCCGCACCGGGAACCCTTACCCCGGATATGGTGCGCACCATGGCAAAAGACCCGATCATTTTTGCATGCGCAAATCCGACTCCGGAGATCTTCCCGGATGAGGCGAAAGCAGCAGGAGCAGCCGTTGTCAGCACGGGCCGTTCCGATTATCCGAACCAGGTCAACAACGTCCTTTGCTTCCCGGGCATCTTCCGCGGAGCGCTCGACGTGCGCGCATCCGACATCAACGATGAGATGAAGGTCGCAGCAGCTTACGCAATTGCAGGCCTTGTAAGCGATGAGGAGCTGAACGCAGACTACATCCTCCCGGCAGCATTTGATCCGCGTGTCAAAGACGCTGTGGCATCCGCTGTTGCAGAGGCTGCTAAGAAGAGCGGCGTAGCGAGAATTTAAAGTGCTGCAAAAATTTTATACGAAGTAAAACGACAGAAAAAGGGCTTCCCGGACAACAAGAAAATCCGGGAAGCCTTTTTTAGATCTGCATTCAGCCCGCAAGATCGTCCTCTGCCGGCAGTTCCGGGCCGGTCAGTGCGTACGGGTCGAGAATATCGTCGAGCTGTTTCTGTGTCAGCAGTTCGTCTTTCAGCACCAGCGATGTGACGCTCTCGCCGGTCTTCAGCGATTTCTTCGCGATCGAAGCCGCTTTCTGATATCCGATATACGGGCAGAGCGCTGTTGTGATGCCGACGCTCTTCGAAACGAGGTCCTCGCACCGTTTTTCGTTTGCAGTGATGCCGAGAATACAGTTTTTCACGAGCGTTGTAACGGCTCCTGTCATCGAGGTGATGGAAGAGAAGAGGGAGTAGAAGACAACCGGCTCAAATGCATTCAGCTCCATCTGGCCTGCCTCAGCCGCCATCGTGATCGTCGCATCGTTTCCAATGACATGGAACGCAACCTGTGTCACAACCTCCGGAATAACCGGGTTGATCTTGCCAGGCATAATCGAGGAACCGTTCTGCATCGGCGGCAGGTTGATCTCGCCGAAACCGGTACGCGGGCCGCTGGACAGAAGACGCAGGTCGTTGCACATCTTGGAGAGGTTGACGGCACACGTTTTTACTGTGCCGGAAATCGTTACAAAGCCGTCGAGGTTCTCGGTCGCATCGAACAGGTCGTCCGCCTGCATCAGCGGATAGCCGGTGATGGCAGCGAGGGTCGGAACGATGTGGTGGAGATAGTAGTCCGAAGCATTGATCGTTGTACCGATCGCCGTTCCGCCGAGGTTTACGGTGTAGAGTTCTTTTCTGGCGCGTTTGATCCGGCGGATGTCACGCTCAATCATCGTTGCGTAAGCGTGGAAACTCTGGCCGAGACGCATCGGAACGGCGTCCTCAAGCTGGGTTCTTCCCATTTTCAGAATATGGTCAAACTCCTGTGCTTTGTCGAGCAGTGCGGCGTGAAGGGATTCCAGTGCGTGCAGCAGATGCGGGAGCAGATCAAGTACGGTCAGTTTTCCGGCGGTCGGGATAACGTCGTTCGTGGACTGTGCCATGTTGACGTGATCGTTCGGATGGACGATGGAATAATCACCTTTTGTGCCGCCGAGGAGTTCGATCGCGCGGTTTGCGATGACTTCGTTTGCATTCATATTGGCACTCGTTCCGGCACCGCCCTGGATTCCGTCAACGATGAATTCGTCTTTTAATTTGCCGGCAATCAGCTCATCACAGGCATTGATAATGGCAGCCGCCTTTTCTTCCGGAAGACGTCCTGCTTCACGGTTCGAGATGGCAGCTGCCTTTTTGATTTTCGCGAGATTCTGGATCATGACCGGATGGATCGGCGTTCCGGTGATCGGGAAATTCCGTTTTGCACGGAGAGACTGTACCCCGTAATAGGCATCAGCCGGGACTTCTAAAGTACCAATCGAATCTGCTTCCATTCTTGTTTTCATAATAATCTCCTTCTTTCTGCACGCGTTGATTTGTGTATATTGTCTGAAACAATTCTTGCTTTTCTGTCGATACCGGAAGAATAGCACCGGGTCGGAATTTTGTAAATACCCTTACAGAAGAACTGTGGAATCTTATTTATTTTTGCATTTGATTTTAGATACCAAGGGAAAGAGGCACTTTTACTTATTTTTCGAAAGCAGTTTCTGCCGGATCACGTTTTCGTAGACAAAAAACGGCGAACGTGATATGCTGAACAGTATAAAAGTGAAAAAAACAGGAGAGAGCAGCGTATGAAACATGAGAAAAGCAGAAACGATGCGATGCGCCATGAGCTCGATCACATCGATGCAAAAATCCTGAATCTCCTTCGGGAAAACGCCAGGATGCCGCTGAAAGAAATCGCGGAGCATGTATTTTTATCCTCCCCGGCAGTCTCGGCGAGAATCGAGCGGCTGGAGAAAGAAGGCTACATTACAGGATATCAGGTGAAATTAAATCCGGCGCTTTTAGGATATCCGATCAAAGCGTTCATCAACCTCGAGGTTGAGCCGGTTCAGAAGAAAGAATTTTATCCCTATATTGAAAAGGTCCACAATGTCGTGGAATGTAATTGCGTTACCGGTGATTACTCCATGCTCATTGAGGGCCTTTTTGTTAGCACCATTGAGCTCGACCAGTTCATCGGTGAGCTGCAGCATTTCGGCCGGACGCGGACGCAGATTGTGTTCTCAACATCGGTGGAGCACCGCCAGGTGACGGCACACGAGGCGGAAGAATAAGGCTTCCGGGGATGTGTACCGAAAAAAATGCTTTGCAGAAGAATGCTTTTGTGTTATAGTGTTAGAATACACAGAGCATTTTGCGCCCTTTTGGGGCAGTGCTCCAAACGAAAAGATTCGAGGGAGGCCTGACCTTATTATGGAAGAAAAAGAAGTTGTTTCCAAAAATTTTATCGAGCTTGCGATTGACAAAGATCTGGCAGAGGGCGTTTACGACCATGTCTGCACCAGATTCCCGCCGGAGCCAAACGGCTATCTTCATATTGGACATGCAAAATCCATCCTGTTAAACTATGGTTTATCACAGGAGTACAACGGAGAGTTCCACATGCGTTTCGATGATACAAACCCGACGAAAGAGAAAACCGAGTTTGTAGATTCCATCAAAGCCGATATCCAGTGGCTTGGCGCAGACTGGAAAGATCATCTCTACTATGCATCCGACTACTTCCCAAAGATGTATGAAGCAGCCGTAAAACTGATCAAAAAAGGCAAAGCCTTTGTCTGCGATCTGTCCGCAGAAGAAATCCGTGAGTACCGCGGAACCTTAACCGAGCCTGGAAAAGAGAGCCCGTACCGCAACCGTTCCGTAGAAGAAAACCTGGATCTGTTCGAGCGCATGAAAAACGGCGAATTTGAGGACGGAAGCAAGGTGCTCCGTGCGAAAATCGATATGGCATCACCGAACATCAACATGAGAGATCCGGTTATCTACCGTGTAGCTCATATGAATCACCACAGAACAGGCGATACCTGGTGCATCTACCCGATGTACGATTTCGCGCATCCGATCGAGGACGCGATCGAGGGTATCACTCATTCCATCTGTACGCTGGAGTTTGAGGACCACCGTCCGCTGTACGACTGGGTGGTACGTGAGCTGGAATATCCGATGCCGCCGCGCCAGATCGAGTTTGCAAAGCTGTATCTGACCAACGTCGTTACCGGAAAACGTTACATCAAAAAACTGGTAGAAGACGGTGTCGTAGACGGCTGGGATGACCCGCGTCTGGTATCCATCGCAGCACTCCGCCGCAGAGGCTTTACACCGGAATCCATCAAGAAATTTGTAGATCTGTGCGGTGTATCGAAAGCAAACAGCTCCGTTGACTATGCAATGCTTGAGTATTGCATCCGCGAAGACCTGAAAATGAAAAAAGCCCGTACCATGGCTGTTTTAAATCCGGTCAAACTTGTGATCGACAACTATCCGGAAGATCAGATCGAGATGCTGGAAGTACAGAACAACCTCGAGAATCCGGAGCTTGGCAGCCGCCAGGTACCGTTCGGAAGAGAGCTGTACATCGAGAGAGAAGACTTCATGGAAGAGCCGGTTCGCAAATACTTCCGTATGTTCCCAGGCAATGAAGTCCGCCTGATGAACGCATACTTTGTTACCTGCACCGGATGCGAGAAAGACGAGAACGGAAACATCACCGTGATCCACGGTACGTACGATCCGGAATCCAAGGGAGGAAATTCCCCGGACGGAAGAAAGGTCAAAGGAACGATCCACTGGGTTGCAGCAAAGACCGCAGTCAAAGCAGAGTGCCGTCTGTACGAAAACCTGATCGACGAGGAGAAGGGTGTTTACAACGAAGATGGTTCCATGAACATCAACCCGAACTCCCTGACCGTATTAAAAGACTGCTATCTGGAGCCGTCCTTAAAAGATGCAAAAGCATACGACAGCTTCCAGTTTGTCAGAAACGGATTCTTCTGCGTAGATGCAAAAGATTCCAGAGAGGATGCGCTGGTATTTAACCGTATCGTATCCCTGAAGAGTTCTTTCAAACTGCCGGCAGCAAAATAAAAAAATAAACAGAACATTAAAAAACGGATTGTCCCGCCAGTGTTTTATGACTGGCAGGACAATCCGTTTTTTCATATTCCTTTTTATCCTCTTCCAGCAAGAAGACTCCGACCTCTAAGGTGGGAGATGAATTGCGTCCGTTATCTTCTTGATATTGTGTTCTAATCATAGTATAATAGAATCAGTCGAATAGAGGAGAGGGGGCGAAATACAATGGATTTGGATAATAATGCACATTCAGTATTTTTGCTGCACTATCATCTTGTTCTTGTGGTCAAGTACCGCAGACAGGTTTTTGATGACACGATTTCCGGCAGGGCAAAAGAGATCTTTTCGTATATTGCTCCAAATTACAATATCACCCTTGAA
>CAVBNJ010000019.1:3745-17437 GCA_963596755.1 bacterium | reverse complement strand
GCAGAAAGAAAAGTGGCGCGTCCACTTTGCCGTACTCGGGTACAAGGGCGTGTTCGCAGTTCTCTGCATTTCCTGGATTCTGTGGGCGGCAGCGGCAGATTATCTTTTGTATTTGATGTAAAAGAATGGATTTGAAATAAAAAAGAGAATTCTGCAGACCTTTTTGATGGGTCTGCGGAATTCTCTTTTTGTTTGCCTGAATCTGGAAGAACTTTATTCGCCTGCCACTGTCACATCACGCAGCAGTACCGCACACGGTACGACGCGGTTGTTGATCTGGCGTGTCTCTTTCGAGAAGGTCAGGTTTTTCAGCACATCGTCAAACCGTGCGGAAAGGGATCCGCTTGTGGTCGGATGGGATGTGGTTCCGTCGCTCTCATAAGCCAGACGGATCTCGCCGCCGCAGGTGCCGCTCACGGCATCCATATCGAAAGCACTGAAATCGGTGATTTCTACATGCGGCATGCTGCGCAGCTCATCGAGTGTTTTCGAACCGCCCTCGACCACCAGATTGTTCAGCGAAGTGGTATCCTTCATGCCGATATAATGTGCATGCTGGAGGCTGCCCCAGTAGGAGCGGCAGATGCCGTTCTCAAACAGAACGCGCTCGGTCACCGGAACGCCGTTTTCGTCGTACGGTGCGTTTTTCGTGGAACCATCGAGCGTCGGTACAAGGCGGATGTTCAGCGGGTCAGCATCTGCACCGGTGATGGCTTCGCCGATTTTGGCCTTTGCCACGCCCATGTACTGATAAGAAGCATTGGTATGCATGGCAAAATAATGGAAGAAACTGCCGACAGCATTTCCGGTCAGGAGAACATCAGCGTGCTCATTCTGGCGGGTCGGAACAGCGTTCAGACGCTGGCGGCCGGTGTGGAACATTTCACGCACTTCGGCGATGATTTCCTCAGCGGATTTATCGGAGAAGCGGAGATCTTTGTAGATCTCAATCTCGTGATCATCCTTGCGGGAATTGGTGACAACCTCGATCTCACAGTCAAAACCGGAGAAGGTGACATCGACACCACGGGAATTGCGGATGTGTGTCAGTTTCTGGTTTACAAAAATTTCATAAGAGTTTACGCGGGAATCCTCTTCGGCTTTGATTTCCTGCATTGCCTGCACCAGTTTTACAAGCTCGGCGGTAAGATCGCGGGAAGTGCCGGCCGTTTCCGTTTTCGCTTCAGCCGGCTCTGCAACAGGATACCATGGGTTCTGCACAAACTGTGCGGCGAACAGTGCCTGGTCGATTTCCTTTTCCATTTCTTCTCTGGAAGTGCCCTGGTGAATTTCTTTCTGTGCGCTTCCGCGGAATTTTCCATCCTCACTGTCGACAAAGACGGTCAGAAACGTATGCGTTACTTTTTTCGCGCGGCTCATGTCGAGCTTCTGACCGATGAAAAATGCTTCGCGGGATTCAGTCTGCTCTTCCCGGATCAGGAAGTCGCTGGCTTTTCCTGCCTTTAATACATCATATAATTCGTTCATCAGCCTAACCTCACTTTACATTTCAGATACGGGCCGCCATCGCTGACTTTAACCCATTCTTTGTGGCCTTTTCCGCACATGCCGGAGCCGAAGAGCTCTTCTTTGTCGGAAACCATGGAGATGCTCTTTAAGAGATCCGGAACGTAGCCGGTCAGGGTGACAGGAGAGACGACTTTTCCAGTCAGCTTTCCGTCCTTGATTTCGCGGCCGAGGCCGACCATGCACTGGATGCCCCAGTGTTTCGGGTCCTCCATACCGGACTGAACGCTCTCGAGAAGATAGCCGTGCTTGATTGAGGCGATCATATCATCGAGTTTGTCTGTGCCTGCGGTAAAGTAGGTGTTGGTCATACGGGAGTAGACTTTGCGCTCGAAGCTCTCACGTTTTCCGTTGCCGGTCGGCGTGGTGCCGAGGCGGAGTGCACTTACGAGATCGCTGATGCCGGTAACGAGTGTGCCGTGATCAATGACGGTGGTGTCGGTGCCGAGCGTTCCCTCATCATCAAAGAGATAACTGCTGACCTGCTGTGCGCCCACTGCGCCGTCGTGCATTGAGGAGAGCGGGGAAGCAACGGTTTTGCCGATATACTCTTTTGCCAGTGCGCGCTCTTTTACGAACATATCCATCTCGACGCCGTGGCCGAAGGCTTCGTGTGCAATCACGCCGGTGACATCCGGTGCGGTGATGACATCGTACATGCCAGGGGTGACCGGATCGGAGTGGAGCTTGTCGTACAGAACGGCGATGATCTCCTCCACGATAGCGTCCATTTCATTTAAGATTTCCACGCCTTTCAGACCGGAGCAGGAGCGGTACGACATATTCTGTTTTCCGTTTTCTGTGCCGATCGCAGAAATGGAGCCCTCAGAGAAAGCGTAGGACTGCATCAGATCCTTCTTGGAAGAGAGGAACAGTTTGTTGACGTGGGCAAAGCTGACGGTACTCTGGAATTCCAGGATTCCCTCATGGGCAGCGCCGGCATCGCAGTGCTTCTGAAGATGAGCGAGAATCTCCTCGGCGGAGACAGTCTCCGGATCGATTTCGATTTCGTTCTGCATCGTTTTGGTGATGGCTTCTTCCTGAACGAGAGGAGACTCCATCTGTGCAATACCGAGTGCTTTTAATGCCTGGAACTCTGATTTCAGAGCGGAAGTGATTTCCTCCGCAAGACTTGCGGCATCGGTAAGGGTGTTGAAAGAATATTCGGTGTAGGAACCGTCCTGCCATGCACGGACAACGAAGCCGCGTTCGCAGAAGTGATAATCGCTGACACTGGTCTGATGCATGCTGACGCGGTAGGTGGTACCTTTGACATCAGTGCAGAGCACGCTGACATAATCGAATTCGCGCTCAAGCAGACGGATCAGTTCCTGAATCTGTGGCTTGATTTCCACAAGATAGGATGACATTGGAACCTGCATAAGTTTGGTGTCCTTTCTGGAGCCTGCGGAGTGTTCAGCTGGAACATGCACCGGGGAGGCTCAAAATAATAAAATCCGGGAAAATCGTTTCGAAAAAATCCCGAACATAGTTTCATTATAGAAGTGTGAAATGGAAAAAGCAATAAAAAAAGGTTGACAAAATGAATTTTGATGATATACTTTGAATATCAAAACATTTGAAAAGAAAAATGTTTGAGAATGAAACAGGTAAGAAGTAAGAGGGAACAGGTGTGAGAAACGGCAGAATTGCGGGAACCGGTTCGTATGTACCGGAGACGATATGGAACAATGAAGATCTGGAAAAAATGGTGGAGACGAGCGATGCCTGGATCCGGGAGCGGACGGGAATTTATTCCCGCCACATTGCCGGAGAGGAGACGGTTGCCCAGATGGCAGCAAAGGCGGCACGGCGTGCGCTGGAAAACGCGGGGATCTGTTCGACAGAGCTGGATCTGATTCTGGTGGGAACTTCCTCGGCAGAAACCATTTTTCCAAACACCGCCTGTCTTGTACAGGAGGATCTTGGCGCCTTTCATGCCGCCTGCCTCGATGTCAGCGCCGCCTGCACCGGATTTTTGGCGGTGTATGAGCTGGGACAGCTGTATATCCGAAGCGGCAAGGCAAAAAATGTGCTGCTGATCGGAGCGGATGCCCTAAGCCGCCTGGTGGACTGGCATGACCGCGGAACCTGCATTCTGTTCGGGGATGGCGCGGGAGCTGTTGTGCTGACGGCGGAAGAACAGGAGACGAAAACGTGTGAAATTGTTCATGCGGACGGAGAAAAAGGGGCGTCGCTGACCTGCGGGAACAAAGGTTATCTGCAGATGGACGGCCGCGCTGTGTTCCAGTTCGCCTTATCCCGCGTCCCGGAAGTCATCCGCGAGGTGCTTGCACAGGCGGAGGTGCCGATCGAGAAGATCGATGCATTTCTTCTTCATCAGGCGAACAGCCGCATCATTGACGGTGTGGCACGGCGCTTAAAAGTGCCGCAGGAAAAGTTTCCAACCAATATCGGCGCATACGGCAATACGTGTGCGGCGAGCATTCCGATCCTGCTGGACGAGTGGAACCGGTCCGGCAGAGCAAAAAAAGGACAGAAAATCGTCCTCTCCGGTTTCGGAGCAGGGCTGATCTGGGGCGCGGCATACCTGGAATGGTAGAAAACGCCCATATAAAATAAGAATAATAAAAAGTGAGGACAAAAACATGTTAGAAAAAGTAAGAGAAACCGTAGCAGAGGCACTTGGAGCAGATATCGATACCATCACAGCAGAGACTTCTTTTAAAGACGATCTCGGCGCAGATTCCCTGGATCTGTTTGAGATGGTGATGTCCCTCGAGGACTCCTGCGGCGTGGAAATCCCGACCGAGGATCTGGAAGCGATGGTAACTGTCGGTGATGTTGCTGCTTATCTGGAACAGCACAAGAACTAAAGGATATCGGGAAGCAGGAGGAAGCGATTCATGATCACAGAAGTGACAAAATTACTCGGGATTCAGTATCCGATCATTCAGGGCGGCATGGCCTGGGTGGCGGAGCATCATCTGGCGGCGGCTGTTTCCGAAGCCGGCGGCCTTGGCCTCGTCGGAGCATCGGCAGCCCCGGCAGATTGGGTTCGGAACGAAATCCGCGAAGCGAAAAAGCTGACGGACAAGCCGTTCGGCGTCAACATCATGCTGATGAGCCCGTATGCCGATGAGGTGGCAAAGGTCGTTGCCGAGGAAGGCGTGAAAGTCGTCACGACGGGTGCCGGAAATCCGGAGAAATATATGGAACTGTGGAAAGGCGCTGGAATCCGCGTGATTCCGGTGGTTGCTTCTGTGGCTCTCGCGAGAAGAATGGAGCGTGCAGGCGCAGATGCCGTTGTGGCAGAAGGATGTGAGTCCGGCGGCCATATCGGCGAGACGACAACGATGGCGCTCGTTCCGCAGGTCGTGGATGCGGTGAACATTCCAGTCATTGCAGCCGGCGGAATTGCAGACGGACGCGGCATGGCAGCAGCTTTCATGCTGGGCGCCGAGGCAGTTCAGATGGGAACCCGCTTTGTAGCTTCGAAAGAGGCCGTTGTGCATGAAAATTACAAGCAGCTTGTTGTCAAAGCGAAAGACATCGACACCCGTGTGACGGGGCGGACGACCGGCCATCCGGTGCGGGCGCTCCGCAATGAGATGACACGCCATTATCTGGAGCTGGAAAAAGAGGGAGCACCGTTCGAGGAGCTGGAAAAACTGACACTCGGCGGCCTTCGAAGAGCCGTCGTGGACGGCGATGTGAAAACCGGCAGCGTGATGTCGGGACAGATTGCAGGTCTGGTAAAGGACGAGAAAAGCTGCCAAGAGATCATCGAGCAGATCATGAGCGAGATGGAAGATCTTCTGAAAGGAGCACCGGCGCGGTTATGAGTAAAATTGCATTTATGTTTCCGGGACAGGGTTCCCAGTGCGTCGGCATGGGCGCTGATTTTTATGAATCATGTCCGAAAGCAAGAGGCGTCTACGATATGGCGTCTGAGCTGATCGGGATTGATCTGAAGAAGCTTTGTTTCGAGGAAAATGAACACCTGGATCAGACGGAGTTCACACAGATTGCACTGCTGACAACCGGCATTGCGATGGAGCAGTCGGTGCGGGCGTGCGGTCTTGCACCGGACGTGACGGCGGGCCTGAGCCTTGGCGAGTACAATGCGATTGTGTCGGCCGGCGGCATGGAGATGGCGGATGCGATGAAGGTCGTCCGCAGAAGAGGCATTCTGATGCAGGAAGCTGTTCCGTCAGGCGAGGGCGCAATGGCGGCGGTGCTCGGCATGGAAGCAGCGAAAATCGAAGAGATTTTAAGCGGCATTTCCGGCGCATACATTGCCAATTACAACTGCCCGGGACAGATTGTCATCACCGGATATGAAAATGCAGTGGCAGAGGCTTCCGAAAAATTAAAAGAAGCCGGAGCAAAACGGGTTCTTCCGCTGAATGTGAGCGGTCCGTTCCACTCTCCGATGATGGAATCGGCATCACAGGGACTGACAGAAGCACTCGAGGGCGTTGGCTTTATGGAGCTCGTCCTTCCGTATGTGACAAATGTAACCGGTCAGTATGTGCGCGACATTGCACTGACGCGCGGCCTTCTGATCCAGCAGGTGGCATCCGGCGTGCGGTGGCAGCAGAGCGTGGAAGCGATGATTGCCGACGGCGTTGATACCTTCGTGGAGATCGGTCCGGGAAGAACGCTGACCGGATTTCTGAGAAAAATCAACAGAGACGTAAAGGGTTACAATATCCGCACCTATGAGGAGATGCATCAGGTGTGCGAAACCTTATTATAGATTGTGGAATATGCAGCAGGAGAATGAGATGTTAAGTGGAAAAACAGCAGTAGTAACGGGCGCATCCCGCGGAATCGGGCGTGCGATTGCAGAAAAACTGGCGGCAGAAGGCGCATTTGTAATCATCAACTACAATGGTTCGAAAGAGGCGGCCGAAACTGTGCTTGCGGAAATCCGCGCGGCAGGAGGAGACGGCTGTGTGATGCAGTGCAATGTCTCGGATTATGCGGCGTGCGAGGCGTGGATGAAAGAGATCCTGGCAGAGTATGGAAAAATTGATATTCTGGTCAACAACGCGGGCATCACAAAGGACGGCCTTCTGATGGGCATGTCGGAGGAAGCCTTTGACCGCGTGATCGAGACAAACCTCAAGGGAACGTTCAACTGCATCCGCTTTGCGGCACGGCCGATGATCCGCCAGAAGAGCGGCTGTATCATCAACATGGCTTCTGTTGTCGGCGTGGCGGGAAATGCCGGACAGGCAAATTACGCGGCGTCGAAAGCGGGTGTGATCGGCCTGACGAAAACAGCGGCACGGGAACTGGCATCCCGCGGCATCCGCGTGAACGCGATTGCGCCGGGCTTTATTGAGACCGATATGACGGAGGTTCTTTCGGATAAAGTAAAAGAAGCATTGGCAGCGCAGATTCCGCTCGGCCATTTCGGAAAGCCGGAGGATGTGGCAAACCTGGCCGCATTCCTGGCATCCGACGAGGCAGCTTACATCACCGGACAGGTGATTCACTGCGATGGCGGCATGGTGATGTAATCGTTACAAAAAGAAATGGAGAGTTGGAAATGAAGAGAAGAGTAGTCATTACGGGACTTGGAGCGGTTACCCCGATTGGAAATACCGTAGAGGAATTCTGGAACGGCGTCCGCGAGGGAGCCTGCGGAATCGGAACGATCACAAAATTTGATACAGCAGAATATAAAGTACATCTGGCAGGCGAGGTCAAAGGCTTCGCGGCAAAAGAGCGCATGGATTTTAAAGCGGCAAGACGAATGGGAACATTTTCCCAGTATGCTGTTGCAGCAGCAAAAGAAGCGTTTGCAGATGCCGGCATTTCCATGGAGAACGAAGATCCGTTCCGCGTCGGCGTTCTGGTTGGTTCCGGCGTGGGCGATCTGATAGCCTGTGAGCAGGCGAAAGCCAAAATTGATGCCGGGACACCGAACCGTGTCAATCCGTTTACCGTTCCGGTGATGATTGCGAATATGGCGGCGGGAAACGTTGCGATCGCGCTCGGTGCCAAGGGAAAGTGCACAAGTGTTGTGACCGCATGTGCAACGGGAACGCACTGTATCGGCGATGCCTTCCGTGCGATCCAGTACAATGACGCGGACATCTGCGTGGCAGGCGGTGCGGAGAGCGCGATTACACCGGTCGGCGTGGCAGGCTTTTCGGCCCTGACCGCACTTTCCGAGACGGAAGATCCGCTGCGGGCTTCGATTCCGTTTGATAAAGACAGAAACGGCTTCGTCATGGGCGAGGGCGCCGGCATTCTCGTGCTCGAGGAGCTGGAACATGCGAAACAGCGCGGAGCGAAGATCTACGCAGAGGTGGTCGGATATGGTGCGACGTGTGATGCGTATCATATTACTTCTCCGCTCGAGGATGGAAGCGGTGCAGCGCGCGCGATGGAACTTGCAATGGAAGAAGCCGGTGTAAAACCGGAAGATGTTACCTATATTAATGCGCATGGAACTTCAACACATCACAACGATCTGTTTGAGACGCGTGCGATCCGAAAAGCGTTCGGCGAGGCGGCAGACCATGTGCTGGTCAACTCGACGAAATCGATGGTCGGTCATCTGCTCGGTGCGGCAGGCGGTGTGGAAGCTGTTGTCTGCGCGAAATCGATTCAGGACGGCTTCGTGCATCAGACGATTGGAACGCAGGAAACGGATGCGGAATGCGATCTGAATTACTGCATCGGAGCTCCGGTGGAAACCGATGTGAAACTGGCAATGAGTAATTCGCTCGGCTTTGGCGGACACAATGCGGTGCTGCTGTTCCAGAAATATGAGTGATGCGGCAGGCGGTAAGAGAAAGGAAAATGAGATGGAATTAGATCAGATTTTACAGTTGATTGAAAAAGTTTCGGATTCTTCGCTGACGGCGTTCGACTATGAGGCAAACGGCGTGAAAATTACCATGGAGCATGGAAAGGCAGAGCCGGTACAGATCATTTCGGAACCGAGTGTGCAGCCGAAAGCGGAAAAAGCGCCGGAGAAAAAAGAAAAAGAGGGCGTTTTTGTGACATCACCGCTGGTCGGCACGTTTTATGCGGCACCGGCGGAGGACGCGGAGCCGTTTGTGAAAGCCGGGGACACGGTGAAAAAGGGCCAGGTTGTGGCGATCGTGGAGGCCATGAAGCTGATGAATGAGATCGAGAGTGAAGTGGACGGCGTGATCGCCGAGGTTCTGGTGAAAAACGGCGAGATGGTCGATTACGGAAAACCGCTGTTCCGGGTGAAAGCGTAAAAGCCGGGATAAGAAAGGAAGCAGCTGATGAACAGTTTGACAACGAAACAGATTCAGGAGATTATTCCACACAGACATCCGTTTCTGCTGGTGGATTACATAGAAGATTTTGAGCCGGGTGAATTCGGCATTGGATACAAATGTGTGACGTACCGCGAGGACTTTTTTGCCGGTCATTTTCCGCAGGAGCCGGTAATGCCAGGCGTGCTGATTATCGAGGCGCTGGCACAGGTCGGTGCGGTTGCGATTCTTTCGCTTGAGGAAAATAAGGGAAAAATTGCATTTTTCGGCGGTATTAACAAGTGCCGTTTTAAAGGTAAGGTGAAACCGGGAGACAAGCTTCGTCTGGAGACGAAAATTATCCGCCATAAGGGACCGATGGGCGTCGGGGAAGCGGTTGCTTCTGTCGACGGCAAGGTGGTTGCACAGGCGGAACTGACCTTTATGGTGGGGGCAGCACAATGATTCGAAAAGTTTTGATTGCAAACCGTGGGGAGATCGCGGTCCGGATTATCCGGGCATGCCGTGAGATGGGAATTCTCACGGTTGCTGTTTATTCTGAGGCTGACCGCGAGGCGCTGCATGCGCAGCTGGCGGATGAGGCGGTATGTATCGGGCCGGCACCGTCGAAGGAGAGTTATCTGAATATGGAGCGTATTCTGAGCGCGGCTCTTGTGACGGGGGCGGATGCGATTCATCCGGGGTTTGGATTCCTGTCGGAGAACAGTACGTTTGCGCGGAGATGCCAGGAGTGTCATATTACGTGGATTGGGCCGTCGCCGGAGGTGATGGACCGGCTGGGTAATAAATCCGAGGCGCGGAATACGATGAAGGAGGCCGGGGTTCCGGTGATTCCGGGGACGAAGGAGCCGGTTTTTGACTGGGAGACGGGGCTTCGTGAGGCCGATCGGATTGGGTTTCCGGTGATGATTAAAGCCGCTCTTGGAGGCGGCGGCAAGGGTATGCGTATGGCGGAGACGCGCGAGGAGTTCCAGAGTGCGTTTCAGACGGCGCAGAAGGAGGCCGAGGTTTCGTTTGCGGACGGGACGATGTATGTGGAGCGGCTGATTCGTCATCCGCGTCATGTGGAGTTTCAGATTATGGCGGACTCGTTTGGGAATGTGATTCATCTGGGGGAACGGGACTGCTCGATTCAGAGGAATCATCAGAAGATGATTGAGGAGTCACCTTGTGTTGCGATTGATGATGAGCTGCGGGAGCGGATGGGCTCGGCGGCGGTACGGGCGGCGAAGGCGGCGCATTATGTGAATGCGGGGACGATTGAGTTTCTGCTGGAGGCGGACGGGAATTTTTATTTTATGGAGATGAATACGCGGATTCAGGTGGAGCATCCGGTGACGGAGTGGGTGACTGGGGTGGATTTGATTCGGGAGCAGCTTTTGGTGGCTTCGGGGCTTCCTTTGTCGGTGACGCAGGGAGATATTCATCTTTCGGGGCATGCGATTGAGTGCAGGATTAATGCGGAGAATCCAGCGAAGAATTTTCGGCCTTGTCCGGGGAGGATTACGGAGATGCATCTGCCGGGAGGATTTGGGGTCCGGGTGGATACGGCGGCGTATGATGGGTATGTGATTCCGGCGTTTTATGATTCGATGTTAGCTAAATTGATTGTGCATGGGAGGACGCGTGAGGAGGCGATTGCGCGGATGAGGAGTGCGCTGGGGGAGGTTGTTATTGAAGGGGTTGATACGAATGTGGATTATTTGTATGCGATTTTAAACGAAGAAGAGTATCTGGCCGGGAGGGCGGATATTGAGTTTGTGGAGCGGTTGAACGAGAGGTTGTAGGGGACGGACGCCGAACGGAAACGCAGCAGAGGAGGCGGCGCGGTTTCGGAGGAAAGAAACACTAAGACTTCCATAATTTGCTAAAAGCATTAAAAAAAATCCAAAACTCGCTACGCTCAGACAGTTGGATTTTTTTTAATAACGCAAATTCTGGAAGCCTAAGTGTTTCTAGTTCCTCCTGCAAATGCGCCGCCTCCTCTGCTGCGTTTCCGTGCGGCTGAGATCAGACACTAGGACGTGAGGTAGTGGTCAGCGACATCGCGGGGCGATGCGGCTGGGATGGATGATGGAGGGATGGGAGACGGGAGTCTTCGGATTGGATAAAGGTTGTAAGGAGTGATGGTGGTATGATGCTGGGTAAGTATTTTAAGAAGACGGTGTTTCGGAAGGAGAAGGAGCGTGTGGCTGATGGTGTGGTGCCGGAGGCGCCGCAGGGGATTTTGAAGAAGTGTAATGCTTGTAAGGGGGCTATTTTTACGGAGGATGTGAAGAGGAATTTTTATATTTGTCCGAAGTGTGGGAATTATTTTCGGGTGCATGCGTATCGGAGAATTGAGTTTCTTTTGGATGAGGGGAGTTTTGAGGAATGGGATCAGGGATTGACAGCAGGAAATCCGTTAGGATTTCCGGGGTATGAGGAGAAGGTGAAGGTTCTGCAGGAGAGGACGGGGCTTACGGAGGCTGTTGTGACGGGAAGGGGTCGGATCAACGGGATGGAGACGGTGATCGGGGTCTGTGATGGGAGGTTTATGATGGCCAGTATGGGGGAGGCTGTTGGGGAGAAGATTACGCGGGCGGTGGAGAGGGCTACCGAGCTTTCACTGCCGGTGATTTTGTTTGCGTGCTCGGGCGGGGCGCGGATGCAGGAGGGGATTGTTTCGCTGATGCAGATGGCGAAGACGTCGGCGGCGCTGAAGCGGCATAGTGATGCGGGGCTTTTGTATGTGAGTGTGCTTACGGATCCGACGACGGGCGGCGTGACGGCGAGCTGGGCGATGCTGGGGGATATTATTCTGGCGGAGCCGCATGCGCTGATCGGGTTTGCTGGGCCGAGGGTTATTGAGCAGACGATCGGGCAGAAACTGCCGAAAGGGTTCCAGAGGGCGGAGTTTCTGGTGGAGCATGGATTTGTGGACCGGATTCTGCCGCGGGAAGAGGCGAAAGAGGTGCTGGCGGAGATTCTGCGGATGCACGCGAAAGAGAAAGGCGTGGAGTCTGCCCTGGAGCCGCCGGTTTTAGGAGACGAATCGTTGGAGACCGGAAGTGCCGATGACGGGCAGAAAGAAACATTCCATACAGGAAGCGATGGAAAAGGGATTGCTGGTCTGAAAATTTCGTCTGCCTGGGACTGTGTGCAGAAAGCGCGGAAAAAGGACCGGCCGGTCGGAGGGGATTATATTCGGGAACTGTTTCCGGATTTCATCGAGTTCCACGGAGACCGCCTGTTTGGAGATGATGCAGCGATCATCGGCGGAATTGCATCGTTTGACGGAACACCGGTTACGGTCATAGCCGAGGCAAAAGGCGCAGACACGAAAGAAAACATCCGCCGCAATTTCGGCATGCCGTCCCCAGAAGGCTACCGCAAAGCCCTGCGTCTGATGAAACAGGCCGAAAAATTCCATCGCCCGGTCATCTGCCTCGTCGACACCCCAGGAGCCTTCTGCGGAATGGAAGCAGAAGAACGCGGCCAGGGCGAAGCGATCGCCCGGAATCTGTATGAAATGTCCGCTTTAAAAACCCCAGTCCTTTCCATCGTTATTTCTGAGGGCGGCAGCGGCGGCGCCCTGGCACTCGCCGTGGCAGATGAAGTGTGGATGATGCAAAACGCCATCTACTCCATCCTGTCCCCGGAGGGATTTGCCTCCATCTTATGGAAAGACGGCAAACGCGCCCCGGAAGCCGCCGGGGTGATGAAACTGACGGCGGGGGATTTGAAGGAGTTGGGGATTGTAGAAGAAATTGTGGAAGAGCCGGAGGAGTTTACGGTGGCGACATTGCCAGTGGTTTGTGAAGAATTGAAAAACAAAATTTTGAGATTTCTGGAAAAGTATGAGAAGATGGATGGGGAAGAGCTGGTAGAGAAGCGGTATCGGAGATTCCGAGAGATGTGAAAAGAAGATTTTGACATATCCTGAAATATGTGATAATATGGTGTTGAAAAAGAGTGCTACCGATAGACGGTTAGTCCATATTTAGGGGTTTAGGTAAAATTAGTCGCCAAAGTTTGCTGGACTGGGCGGCTATTTTTGCGTTTATTGGACAGAAAAAATATAAAAATGTGAAAGGTGCCTGAGAAAAGTAGGGTTGGGTTTGCTTTTGGTAAGTTGAAATCTCGCAATAATTATTATATACTAATGGTCATTAGACATGTAACGGTAGATGAATTAAGTATAAAATAATCAAAGGGGTCGCAATATCTGATGAACAGAAATGAAATTATCCAAATTCAGGGAACTGCATACAAAGAAATGACGAAGCAGCTTTTGCACGAATGCGATCTGTCTGAAATGATTCCAGCGAAAGATAGCCTCATCGGTATCAAGCCAAATCTGGTAGCGCCTGTTCCGGCAGAGTTTGGAGGGACGACGCACCCAGAGGTGGTTGCGGGAATTATTGAATATCTTCAGGCGGATGGATTCACCAATATTCAAATTATGGAAGGCTCTTGGGTGGGAGATAAGACAGAGGAATCGTTTGAGGTCTGTGGATATTGCGCACTTTCAGAACAGTACGGTGTTCCACTTATCGACGCGCAGAAGGAAAAAAGCGTTCCAGTGCAGTGCGGCGATATGGAACTGCAGATTTGCGAATGTACGAAAAAGGTGGATTTTTTGATCAATGTCCCAGTAATGAAAGGTCATTGCCAGACCAAAATCACCTGCGCACTGAAAAACATGAAAGGCCTCTTACCTAATAAAGAAAAACGCCATTTTCATGCAATGGGGCTTCATCGGCCGATTGCACATTTAGGGATGGGGATTCATCAGGATTTTATTTTGGTGGATAATATCTGCGGAGATCTCGACTTTGAGGATGGCGGCAATCCGTTTACCATGAATCGCCTTTTCGCTGGGTTAGATCCGGTGTTGATTGATGCATATGTCTGCTCGGAGTTACATTATAAGCCAGAGGATGTTCCATAC
>CAVBNJ010000019.1:0-3735 GCA_963596755.1 bacterium | reverse complement strand
AAAATGGCAGAAGAACTCGGTGTGGGAAGCGCAGATCTTTCGCAGTTTTCGATCCGCCAGATTGGGGAGGCGGGAGAAAAAAGAGTGATCCCGGAAAAACGGAAAATTGTGGAATTACAGGACGCGGTAGAGGAAGTGGAGTCCTGCAGTGCCTGTTACGGTTATCTGATTCCTGCGCTCGACCGACTGAAAGAGGAAGGGCTGCTGCCGGAGCTTCACGAAAAAATCTGTATTGGACAAGGGTACCGCGGAAAAAGCGGGGCGCTTGGTGTGGGAAGCTGCACTTCCGGGTTCGCATGCAATTTGAAGGGCTGTCCGCCGACGGATGAGCAGATGTATGATTTTTTGAAACAATATATTGAAAACAGACGAAAAGCAGAAAAATAGTATGACAGGAGAGCACGAATGAAAAAAGCAGTCAAAGCCATCTTAAATGTATTGTCCTACGGTGGAATCGAAGTAGAATCCGCTCGTCGGCTTGCCGACATCAAAAAAATGGACCCGATCCGTATTTTTCTGCGAAAATTGGATATGGAAATTTACAATGGAGACTATAAAGTTCCGATTCGTCTGTTCTTTCCAGATGAAAAAATGGAGGAGCAGGGTGCAAAAGAAGCGATTCTGTTTTTTCATGGCGGCGGATGGACAACCGAGAGTGTAGAGACATACGACCGCGTCTGCGCACGCATGGCGCAGTCGACGGGGCAGATTGTTGTTTCGGTAGAATATCGCCTTGCACCGGAGCATCGTTTTCCGACGGGACTGGAAGACTGCTACGCCGCCGCCCAGGCGATGCTGCGCGGGGAGATTCTGCCGGAGGTAACACCGGAAAATGTTACGATTATGGGTGACAGCGCAGGCGGAAATCTTGCGGCGGCTGTCTGCCTGATGGCGAGAGATAAAAAAGAACTTCTGCCGGGAAAACAGATTCTGATTTATCCGGCGGTGAATTCCTGTTATACAGAGAAATCACCCTACAAATCCGTGAAAACGAATGGAACCGGATACCTTCTGACCAGTGTGAAAATGGAAGATTATGTTATTCTGTATCAGCGGACAGAAGAAGATCGGAAAAATCCGTACTTTGCGCCGGTTCTGGCAGAAAACTTTGAGGGTCTGCCGGATACGCTGGTACTGACGGCGCAGTATGATCCGCTGCGTGATGAAGGCGAGGATTATGCAAAAAAGCTGAAAAAAGCGGGCAATCTGGTGGAGCATCACCGGATCAAAGGCGCGTTGCATGGCTATTTTGCGCTGGGCATTGAACATTTATATGTGCAGGAGAGTTTTCAGTATATGAATGCGTTTTTACAGAAAGAAAAACAGGAAGCGGAAAACATGTCAGCGATGAAAGAACAATGGACAACAGGTAAGGCATAAGGGGGCATTCTGATATGAAGAAAGAACATTCTTCGCGCTGGAGAAAGCTGGACAACGCGGCACAGGCATTTCCGGCAGCCACCGGAAAAAAAGATACGAGAGTCTTTCGATTTTATTGTCAGTTAAAAGAAGCCGTGCAGCCGGAAATTCTGCAGAAAGCACTGGAACAGACAATGGAGCGTTACCCAGTATTTTCCATGGTACTGCGAAAAGGTCTTTTCTGGTTTTATCTGGAGCAGCGCGATCTGCCGGCAAAGGTAGAAGAGGAAAAGCGCCCGCCATGCAGCGAAATTTATGTGCCGGATCATAAAACACTCCTCTTCCAGGTCTCCTACTACAAAAACCGAATCAATTTCGAAGTGTTCCATGCCCTGACAGACGGTACCGGTGCGATGCTGTTTCTGAAAGAACTGATAAGCAATTACCTGATACTCCGTCATCCAGAGGAAGCCTTTTCGAAAGTCAGCGAGGACATGCTGACAGAGACAGATTTCGAGGAGGACAGTTTTTCGCAGTATTACACCGGAACGAAGAGCGAAAAAGCAAAGAGCCGTCCAGCGTATCAAATCAAGGGAGAGTATCTGGAGCAGGAGGAGATGGAAATTACCGAGATTCTGCTCTCAGCGGATGCGGTTCACAAGCGAGCCAAAGCACATGGCGTGTCGGTGACGGCATATCTTGCGGCGGCTCTGGTGTATGCAGTTTATGAAGAAATTCCGAAGAGCAGACTGAAAAAGCCGGTTTCTCTGATGGTGCCCGCCAATCTGCGCAACTTTTTCCCATCCGCATCCATGACAAATTTCTGGAGCTGGATCGAGATCGCCTGTGACCTGGGGCCGGAGGCATCGTTTGAGGATGTCCTGCAGATCACAGGAGCGGCGCTCCAGAAAGAGGCGCTGAAGCAGGAGATTTCCACACGTATGAACGATCTGGTGCGGATCGAGCGGAATCCGGTGTTGCGCGCTGTGCCGCTGGAAATCAAAAATCTGGCGCTGATGGCGGGCACAACGCTTGGCGGAAGGAGCATTACAACCGTTTATTCCAACATCGGCAGGATCCAGATGCCGCCGGAGTATGAGAAATATATTGAACGTTTTGGCTTTTTTACAAGTACTGATAAAGTACAGATGTGTTCCTGCTCCTACGGTGACAATATGGTGCTTGGAATCACATCCAAAATTGCCGATTCCAATATTGAGCGGAATTTGATAAACCTTCTGAAAAAAGAAGGCATCACCTGCGAACAAGAGGAGAATGATTTTCCGGGACAGAAGGAGCAGCCGCACGGAACGGCAAAACTTGGTTTGAAAATTTTTTCTTTCACCTGTATCGCGGCTGTCGTGCTGTGCGTGATGCTGAATCTGCTCGCAACGCCGGGCGTATGGTGGTCTCGATATGCGACGGCGGGTGTGATATGTACCTGGCTGCTGGTCCGCGTCGGCTACCAGAAACGGAAGAATCCGCTGAAAAACAGCATGTGGCAGCTGATTATCATTATGATCGGTGCCGTTCTGTGGGATTATGCGACAGGGTGGCTCGGCTGGTCCGTCGACTTTGCAATCCCGCTTGCCGTATTGCTGAACGGCGTGACGATGCAGATCCTTGCCAGATCATACAAAATGGAGGTAAGCGAATACCTCTTTTACCTGATGCAGTCCGGTGCGGCGGGAATTGTCCCGGCGATTCTGTGGCTTACAGGTACGATTTCCATCACCTGGCCGTCGGTGATCTGTGTGGGACTCTGCGTTCTGTATCTGATCGGACTGTTTTTGTTCCGTGGAAAAGATTTTATGAGAGAAATGCAGAAGAAATTTCGGGTATAGATAAGAAGAGCATGAAAGAAAAGATGCCGATTCCTTTTCTTTCATGCTCTTTTTGCTATGGCAATGACGAAATCTACTGCACCTTCTCCTTACAGCAGCAGGAATCCCACGACGGCATTTCATCCCCATTCTTAATTGCATCGCGGACAGCGCTGTAATACCGCACTTTCTGCTGAATATGCTCCAGATCAGATTCCATGCGCTGAATTTTTTTCCGTGTATTCTGCTCATGCTCCTCCAGAATGGCAACCATCTGGTCAATATTTCCCGGAATATCATCCTCGAGCCGGAAAAACTCCTGAATTCCTGCAATCGGAAGTCCGGTGCGCTTGAAGCAGAGAATTGCAGTCATGCAGTCGATATGCTGCTGTGTATAGATTCTCTTTTTACTCTCCGTATGAATCACATCCGTCAAAAGCCCGATTTCCTCGTAATAACGAAGCGTCGAAGCTGGAAGCCCAAAACGCTCGGACATTTCACGAATGGTGTAAGTCTGCTGGTCCATGAAAAACCTCCTCGAAATGGTTAAAAT
>CAVBNJ010000018.1:0-17540 GCA_963596755.1 bacterium | reverse complement strand
AGGAAGTCTTTCATGCGCTGGAGGAAAGAGAGCTGTCTGATGAAAAAGAAACTGTCCGCTATTGGTACGATGGATTTTCTTTTGGAAAACGGAAGGATATTTACAATCCATGGTCCATCACAAAATATCTGGACACGGGAGAATATGGAACGTACTGGGCAGACACCAGCGGAAATATGCTGATTTCCAATCTGATCCGTCGAAGTCCTGCAAAAATCAAGACAGAAATGGAAGATTTATTAAATGGCGGAGCGATCTGCACAGAACTGGATGAGCAGGTAGTTTTTGAACAGCTTGGAAGAAAACGGGGAGCCATCTGGAGCCTGATGCTTGCCAGAGGAATTGCAAAGGAACGGATTCGGCATTATGGATTTGCGTTTCGTGGGAAGGAAGTTCTGATTGGAAATTGAAATGAAAGGGCAGTTATGAGCGTTGAGGTAGAGATAAAATTAAAAATTGAGGACAAAACACAGATTCTGACCGCGTTGGAGCAGTTTGGTTTTACGAAGAAAAAGCTGGTTATGGAGACAGACACTTACTACACAGCTGAACATCACGATTTTGCTAGACTCGATGAAGCGCTTCGTGTTCGAAGTATTGAGAACCTGGATACGGGAGAAAAGACGGCGGCGATTACTTACAAAGGGGCAAAAATGGATACCGTTTCCATGACGCGAAAAGAGCTGGAAACGGAAGTCAAAGATGCGGCAGTCTGCAGGGAAATCCTGGAAAACATTGGATTTCAGCCAGTTCCGAAGGCGGAAAAGCAGAGACAATATCTGCAGAATGGAAACATAACCGCATGCGTAGATACCGTGACCGGCCTCGGCGAATATCTGGAACTGGAAATTCTGGCGGAAAAAGAAGAGGAGCGGGAAGCTGCGCTGAAAGAACTGGAAGAGATTCTTCAGAAACTGGGGTATTCCATTAAAGATACTATAAGAAAATCTTATTTATCCATGCTGCTGGCGAAGAGCAGTGCGATGTGATAAAAAATGGAAAGTTGGAGGAATGAGTGGGAAATGGAAACAGAAAAATTAAATGAACTATTCGAAAAATGGTGCAGGAAGCTAAGAATTGTTCCTGCATGGGATGTAAAGCTGGAATTTGTTGAGGATCCCGAGTGGAGAAAAACCGGAGATTTCAAGATAGACTGTGATGACAGAAAAGCGATACTGCTGCTGAATACAGGTAATCCAAAACAGGAGAATCTGGAAGAAGTTATCGTACATGAACTGATGCATCTCAAGATGTATCCTCTTGACCAGGTGACAGAGTCCCTTATCATGAATGCATTCGAAGAAGGCAGCGCTGCAAGTAATTTTGCTTATCAGCAATTTTTCTGCGCACTGGAACAGACGGTGGAAGAAATGGCAAAATGTTTTCTGCTCGAATTTGGAGAAAATAAGAATTTGTCATATGGCAGATGCAGCGGGATGAAATCTTTTGATGAATTATATGAAGGATTGAAAAACATAGATTGAAATTTTACAGATTAAAGAGGGGATCTTTATGAGGAAAAAACGATGCACAATCATAGCAGCAATCATCCTTCTGGCGGCAGCGCTGTTGGCGGTATGGTATTTTCTTCCGACAACATTTTTAAAAGGAGTCGCCTCATCCGACGTAACATTGATTTCCGTTTTCGACGGCAATACCGGCAAAGGCTTTGAAATTCAAGATGCGGATGAAATTCGTTACATCGTAGAAAATATCCAGAACACCAAAATGAAAAAAGACAAAATTTCCCTGAACTATACTGGCTACAGCTTTCGCATGAAATTCTGCAACGAAACAGGAAAAGAACTTGCCAGTTTTATTCTGAACAGCGAAACCACAATTCGCAAAGACCCGTTTTTCTACCGCTGTGACGGCGGCCTGTGCTATGATTATCTGAAAGAACTGGAGGAGAAACAATCATGAAAAACGCATACAAACTGATCGCATTAGACATGGACGGAACACTGCTGCAGTCGGATAAGACGGTTCATGAGGACACCGTCAGAGATATTCAGGCGGCGGTCGATCGCGGGATTCCGGTTGTGTACTGTACCGGCCGTGCGGTGGTGGAGCTGGAGCCGTATTTTGAGGTTCTGCCGATGATGCGCTATGCGGTCTGCTACAGCGGCGCGCTGGTGTATGACTGCGCGGAAAGAAAAGCCGTTTACCGGGAGGAGATTGCGCGGGAATACATAGAAAAGATTGTGCAGACAGCAGCAGAATACAAGGCAATGCCGCATATCCTGACGGAAAACGATTCGATCGTTTCGGCCAGTGACATCATGCATATGGACACGTTCCGCATGGGTATTTATCAGCCGCTGTTTTTGAAGGTGGCGACGCAGGTCGATAGCATGGAAGAGGAAGCAAAACGACACGATTCCATTCCGAAAATCAACATCTATTTCCGCTCCGAAGAAGACCGGAGCCGGGCGTATGAGGAATTAAAAGCCTTGCCGCTGACCTTCGCATTTGCCGAAAAAACCTCGCTGGAAATGACCGCAGAACATGTGACAAAAGCAACCGGACTTGCGCAGCTTGCAAAGCGTTTAGGCGTAACGCTCGACGAGACCGTCGGCATCGGTGATGCAGACAATGATCGCGCCGTGCTCGGCAGCGTGGGATTCCCAGTTGCGATGGGAAACGCAAACGATGAGATCAAAGCAATCTGCGAATACATCACCGCAGATAATGACCATAACGGCGTCGGAGCAGCAATCCGATACATCATGGAAAAATAAAACGGTATACCTGGCAGCCGTCTGCTTCGGATTCCTCATTTCCGGGCAAGACGGTTGCTTTTTCATTCGCTTTCGTTATAATGAGAGTTAGGAATGTATAACCAGAATCTGGATTTGAAAAAACGAGGGCGAATGATATGAAAAAACAGTTTTTTGAAACAGAAACCGACGGCTTCTACGCCACCTATTACGAAAATCCAACCAGTACCGACTGCGCCGTCATCGGCCTGTTTGGCGATGATCCAAATGATTATATGGCGAAATGCGGTGCAAAATGGCTGCACAGAAACGGTGTGAACGTGCTCTGCGTATCTCCCGGAAAGAAAAACTACAGCCATGTCAACTATCCGCTGGAACGCATCGAGTCGGCGATCCGCTGGCTGAAAGCGCACGGAAACCGGAAAATCGGCATTATGGGAATGAGCACAACGGCGATGGTTGCGCTCGCCGCCGCATCGTATCTGCCGGAACTCACACTGACGGTCAGCTTCACCGGCAGCGATTTCGTATGGCAGGGCTTTGAGCAGGGCGACTGGGACGGCTGCCGCGAATGGCCGGTTCCGAACGCATCGACACTTTCCTGGAAAGGCGAGCCGATTCCCTACATGCCGTTCGTGTACGAGCATCCGACCTACTGGCATAAGGTCGAGGAGGAGACAAAAGGCTCCGGAGATATCGAACGCAGTACATGCCTGTTTATCGACTCCGAAAAAGCAAGACCTCACACAGAGGAAGAGATGATCAAAGTCGAAAACATTCAGGGCAAATTGCTGCTGATCGGCGCGGACGATGACTCCTTCTGGGAAGCCGGAAAATACGTCCGCCGCATGGCAAAACGCCTGGAAGAACGCCCGCACACGTGCGAGTATGAGGCACTCGCCTACGAGCACGGAACCCATTTCGTCCTGCCGGAAGGCATGCTCCGCATCGCACTCCCGGTCGGACTGAAATTTGTGATGCGCTTTGTCTTCAAAGCAGCAAAAGATTATCCAAACGAATGCGAAGCGACAAGAAAGGACATCGACAGGAGAGTTTCGGCGGCACTGAAAGAGTGGATTCAAAAATAAAAATCAGGGGGAATCATTATGTATACAATCAAACAGGCAGCAGAAAAAATGAATCTGACGACGGCGACATTGCGATATTATGACAAACAGGGTCTTCTTCCATTTGTGGAGAGAAGCGAATCTGGTTATCGTATGTTTTCAGAGAATGATATGGGAATGCTGCGTGTGATTGAGTGTCTGAAGAAAACAGGAATGCCGATCAAGGATATCCAGCAGTTCTGCAAATGGGTACAGATGGGAGACGATTCTCTGCAGGAGCGGTATGACATGTTCCTGGAAAGAAAGCGCGCAGTAGAAGAACAGCTTGCGGAGATTCAGGAAACGCTGAAATTTGTAAATCATAAGTGCGAATACTACAGAACAGCACTGGAGGCCGGAACGGAACAGATTCATTTTCAGAACAATGATACGCTTCCATGTGAAGAGACAGAACAGAATAATGAGAATAATGAAAAAGTGGTAGAGTTTTCAAGGAAGAAGAAATGAAACGAAGTTATCCAAAAACATGGGGAAAGCAGTTCGAGCGGTACTGTGATACGTACCTGCCGGAGCGGAAAACCGAAATCTGTGACCGGGCGAACCGGGAGTATCGAAAGCTGCTGACGCAGATGCCGGATCTCGGCGGAAAAGAGAATGGGATGGCAGCGAATATGGAGACGTGGTTCTGCATTGTGGCGTTTTACGAGGCAAGCGACCATGCAATCGACGGAGAGGCATTCCAGACGATTTACGGCTGGCATGCGGACGGGCTGCGGTTTCTTGGGAAAATCGTCAATGGAAATACACAGAAATTTCCGTATCGACTGTTTGCGAAGATCTATGAAAAGTACGAACGTCAGTTAAGAGAGCATCAGGCAAAAGGCGAGTGGACCGATTCATGGGACATCGCCGTAAATCCCGAGCACCGCAAGGAAGGCTACAGCTTCCACCTCATCGGCTGCCCGATCGCAAAACACGCGCGGGAGCACGGGTATGAGAAACTGCTGCCGTATCTCTGCAAAACCGACCACGTACTGGCGGAAGTCATGCACGCAAAACTGATCCGCACCCAAACCGAGGCGCTCGGC
This sequence comes from bacterium, assembly GCA_963596755.1. Taxonomy (GTDB): domain Bacteria; phylum Bacillota; class Clostridia; order Lachnospirales; family Lachnospiraceae; genus Fusicatenibacter. The sequence continues at coordinate 12,665 of CAVBNJ010000018.1, read as the reverse complement.
GGCGACTGCTGCGATTACTGGTATGTCGGAGATAAAAGCGAGGCGGCGAAGGCGTATGCGGGGCTGGAGAAAATCTGAGGAAAGAAAGTGGTGTTTCAAAAATGAAAAGCGAATACGATAATGAATTATTTTTCAAAGAATACGCCAAAATGGCCCGCAGCCAGAGCGGTCTTGAAGCGGCTGGCGAATGGCATCAGTTAAAACCGCTGTTTCCGCCGCTTACAGGAAAGAAAGTATTAGACTTAGGGTGCGGTTACGGATGGCATTGTAAATTTGCGGCGGAGCAAGGCGCGGAGGAGATTATGGGGATCGATCTCAGCGCGCGGATGCTCGACGAGGCGAAGCGGCGCAACGCGGATGAGCGGATTGCCTACCGGCTCTGCGGAATCGAGGAATACGAGTACCCGGAAGAAACATGGGACTGTGTTGTATCGAATCTGGCGCTGCATTATATCGAAGATCTGGATTCTGTTTTTCAGAACGTCCATCAGACGCTGAAATCAGGCGGAACGTTTCTTTTTAATATCGAGCATCCCACTTTCACAGCGGGCGTTGGACAGGACTGGATTTATGATGAGAACGGTGCGCCAAAATACTGGCCGGTCGACAATTATTATATTCCCGGCGAGCGGAAAACCAGCTTTTTAGGATGTGAAGTAAAAAAACAGCATCACACCCTGACGCAGATTCTGATGGGACTTCTGAACAACGGTTTTGAACTGAAAGCAGTAGAAGAAGCCATGCCGCCGGAGACAATGATGGACATCCCGGGAATGAAAGATGAACTGCGCCGGCCGATGATGTTATTGGTGAAAGCAGTGAAAAAATAAAAAGATATGGGAGGATTTTACAATGAAAGATTTTAGACAGGAAGACTACAAAGTATTCGAAATGTTCGACAAACAGTGGGCACTCGTCACCGCAGGAGGAATGGATCATTTCAACAGCTGTACCATCGGCTGGGGAAGCCTCGGAAACATCTGGGCAGCCGACCGGAAGAGCATTTCAACGGTAACCGTTTACGTACACCCGGCGCGTTACACAAGCGAGTTTCTGAAAGAAAGCGACACGTTCACTGTAAGCTTCTACCCGGAGCAGTACCGCAAAGCGCTGGGCTACATGGGCGGCCATTCCGGCCGTGACGGGGACAAAGCTGCCGCCGCAGGCCTCACCCCGGTTGCCATCGGCGACGGTGTAACGTATGAAGAAGCAAACCTGACCTTCCTCTGCAAAAAACTGTATCAGCACCAGTTCGCCAAAGAGGATCTCGCCCCGGAAATCCAGGAATACTACGCCTCCATGCCAAAAGTCTACCCGGATTTCAAAGGCGGCTGGCAGCCGCACATCGTATTTGTGGGACAGATTCTTGGAGTGGAAGACAAACGATAAAAGGCGGTGAACCATGGGATTTCAACTGGGAGCAATTGCAGTTCTGCTCGTGTTTTATGGATGCTATCTGGGAAAAATGATGGCACAGAGACGCCAGGGAATCCAGACAGATCAGATGGGAAAAGGAAAAGCAGGGAAAGCAAAAACGATAGAGCTGACTATGAAAACCGCTACATTTCTGGTACTGATCGTGGAAGTTATCAGCATCTGGCGCAATGCATCCTTCGCTCCGTGTGCCATACGGGTAATCGGATTTATACTCGCCGTCTGCGGTGATGCAGTTTTTATCATCTCTGTTCTGACCATGCGTGACAGCTGGCGCGCGGGCGTTTCCGAAACAGATAAAACAGAACTCATCACCAACGGAATTTACCAGATCAGCCGCAATCCTGCATTCCTTGGATTCGATCTGGTTTATGTGGGAATCCTTCTGATGTTCTTCAACTGGATTTTATGCGCGGCATCCATTTTCCCGATGGTCATGTTTCACATCCAGATTGTGAACGTTGAGGAGCCGTTTCTTGCGAAAGCGTTTGGGAAACCATATGAGGAATACAAGAGAACCGTAAACCGTTATCTGGGCCGGAAATGATAAAAATACAGGAATAAACATCCTACGTTTGTGGCTTCTTAATAATTTACACCTGCCGAAATTGTGCATAGTGCTGGAAATAACAAAAGCAATTGACAAGTTATTCGGCAGGTGTTATATTTTAATCAACTTAAACATCCTACGTTCTACGTCGTACGTAGAACAGAAAACGAAAGGAGAAGGAAAGAGATGAATGGGAAATGGAAGAAGATAAGACGATATCTTCCACTGTATCTGATGGCGTTTCCGGGGGTTCTTTATTTGTTCATCAACAACTACATTCCAATGGCCGGAATCACCGTAGCGTTTAAAAAGTACAACGTGCGAAAAGGAATCTGGGGGAGCGACTGGTGCGGCCTGAACAACTTTAAATTTCTGTTCGCAACATCGGATGCCTGGACAATCACCCGAAACACAGTGCTCTACAACGTAGCTTTTATTTTGATCAACATGGTGGTGGGAATCGCCTTTGCAATTTTCATCAGCGATGCGAAAAACAAACGGGCGCAGAAAGTATACCAGAGTGCGATCCTGTTTCCGTATCTGATGTCAGCCGTTATCCTCGGCTACATCGTATATGCATTCCTCAGCCAGAGCACCGGTATCGTAAACAATTCGATTCTTCCGCTCTTTGGAAAAGAAGTGATCAACTGGTATTCGGAAGCAAAATACTGGCCATTCATCCTGGTCTTTGTAAACACCTGGAAGGGAATCGGTTATGGCTGCCTGATCTACATTTCAACGATCAACGGTATTGATCCGACACTGTATGAAGCAGCAATGCTGGACGGTGCAACAAAATGGCAGCAGATCAAAAACATCACACTTCCGTCGCTGGCACCGACCGTAATCACACTGACACTGTTAAATATCGGAAAGATTTTCTACTCTGATTTCGGTCTGTTTTATCAGGTACCGAGAAACTCAGGACTTCTGAATTCGACAACAAACGTTATTGATACATATGTATACCGCGGCCTGATGGAGCAGGCAAATGTAGGAATGTCTGCGGCAGCCGGATTCTATCAGTCAATTGTAGGATTCATCCTGGTTATCACCGCAAACACCGTAGTCCGTAAACTCAGTCCGGAAAATGCACTGTTTTAGGAGGAAAGAGGAATGAAAAAGAAAAAATTTTCAACCTATGACATCAGTACAAATATTATTATGACAATCTGGACCATCCTGATTATTCTTCCGTTTTTACTTCTGTTCATGTCATCCATCACGGATGAGAACACCCTGATTGCCAATGGATATTCGTTCTTCCCAAAGAAGTTTTCACTCGGAGCCTACAAATATATCATTCAGTCCGGTGAAAAAATTCTGAGAGCATATGCCGTCAGTATCGGCGTTACCGCAGTCGGAACGATTGTCAACATTCTGCTCTCTGCGCTGCTTGCCTATCCGCTGACTGTCAAAAACATGCCGGGAAGAAAATTCCTGATGTTCTATGTATTCTTTACCATGCTGTTCAATGGAGGTATCGTTCCTTCCTATATCATGTGGACCGGAACGTTCCATATTAAAGATACGATTGTAGCGCAGCTTCTGCCGAACCTTCTGATGTCCGCATGGAACGTCATGATGATTCGTACCTATTTCCAGAACAGCATTCCGGACAGCCTCTATGAAGCAGCACGAATCGACGGTGCTTCCGAGTTCCGCATCTTCTTCTCGATGGTACTTCCGCTTGGAAAACCGATTCTGGTGACGATGAGAACATTCGCAGGCCTGGCTTACTGGAATGACTGGACTAATGGTCTGTACTACATCGTAAAAAATCAGGATCTCTACAACGTACAGAACCTGCTGAACCAGATGGTTTCCAACATTCAGTATCTGGCACAGAGCACCGATTCCAACGTAACAGCCGCCGCATCCGCGATTCCGGCGACGGGAATCCAGATGGCAATCGCCTTTGTTGCGATCCTGCCGATCATGCTGATTTTCCCGAGATTTCAGAAGTTCTACGCAAAGGGAATTACCCTTGGCGGTGTAAAAGGTTAAATTATAAGGAGGATATTTCAATGAAAAGAAAAGTAGTAGCAGGTATGTTGACAGCAGTTATGGCAGTATCCATGCTGGCAGGCTGTGGAAGTTCCAGCAGTTCCAGTACGGGCAGCACTTCCGGAAGTACTGCATCTTCCTCAAAAAGCAGTGTTTCTGAACTGGAAGACAAATACAGCGAAGACGATCCGTACCATCTGACATTTGCCTATCTCGAATTTTACGAGCAGGACGATGCGGCACGCGATGCCGTGCAGGATGCCATCAACGACTATATGATTCCGAAATATCACATCGAAGTTGAACTGCTTCCACTGCAGTCAGCAGACTACCAGAAAAAAGTGCAGTTGATGCTTTCTGGCGGAGATGCGCTCGATGTATTCCCGATTCAGGCGACCTACGCAGCAAGCTGGATCAACATGGGCGGTGTCTACGATATGAATGAATTTATGGACACTGAAGAGGGAAAAGCCATTGAAGATGCGCTGGGTGAAAACCTTACGTATGCGGGCAGCATGAACAACATCCTCTATGGATTCCCGGCAAACAAAGAGTATGTAGAACTCGGCGGTCTCTGCATGAGAGCCGATATCTGCGATGAGCTTGGCATTACCGAAGAATACGGTCTGGAGAAAAACAAAGATGAGTATGACGGAACGATCTATAACTGGTCAGTAGCCGGTGAGATCTTTGAAAAGGTCAAAGAAGCATACCCGGATATGGTGCCGCTGTACCTGAATCAGAGCAGCCAGATGAACCGCTTCACCCATTTTGATACCCTTGGAGATAACTTCGGTGTCATCGACTGGGAGAGCGATCACGATTCAACGACCGTTGTCAACAAATATGAGACAGATACGTACAAAAATGCTGTAAAAATGCTGGCAGACTGGTATGATAAAGGATATATCTACAAAGATGCACAGACCGATACCAGCGGTTCTTCCACGATGATGAAAGCAGGAAACACGTTCAGCTATGCAACGGCAATCAAGCCAGGCATGCTGGTAGAAGCAGAAGCTGCCAACGGAATGGACTGCTATGCGATGTACTTTGGAACAGGAACCGAGCCGACAAGCGATGAGGGAACGAGAAGCGTACTCTTTACCGGAAATGCGTGCCTGTACAATACCGGAATTGCAACCAACAGTGAAGATCCGGCTATGGCATTCAAATTTGTCAGCGCCCTGTATACAGATCCAACACTGATGAATTTGTGGCAGTACGGAATTGAAGATACCAACTACAAGAAAAATGACGACGGAACGATTTACTACGCAGACGGCGAGGACGGTTCAAACTACAAATATCATCAGAATACCGGATGGAGCATGGGTAACCAGATGATTTCCTATGTATGGAGCGACGGTTCCAAAACCGCAGATTACTGGGATAAACTGGAAGCACACAATGCATGGGGTGATGTGAGCCCGACCTTCGGCTTCAACTGGGACAGCACAGAACATTCTACCGAGCTGACAGCACTCAGCAATGCATTAAACAACTACCGCGCAGCACTTGAGACCGGAAGTGTAGGAGCTGCAAAAGTGGATGAGACTCTGGATTCCCTGAACAAAGCGCTGTATGACGCAGGCCTGCAGGAGGTTATGGATGAAAAACAGGCACAGCTCGACAAGTGGCTGGAAGAAAAATAAAGTTCCCGAAATTCGGCGTGTGCACAAAGAAGGAGGAACAGACAATGAAAACAGTATTAACGATCGATGGATCAAAATTCCGTATCAATGGAGCGCTGACGTACAGCGAGATTGAAAACTGCCCGAAAGAGCGGCACGGAATGCTGATGAATCAGAGAATGATTCAGGGTGTTTTTGATGACGCGGAAGATGTAAAACGGTTCAACCGTTTCGGAAGAATATTTGACGCGGAAAAGAACACCGAGGATCTGATTCAGGCGCTGCCGGAATGGTATGCGTACGGACTGCGCGCCATCACCGTCGGCTTCCAGGGCGGCGGCCCATGCTTCACCATGGACAGTATGACGATCAACAACAACCCATACAGCCCGGACGGACGAAGCATCGATCCGGCCTATCTGAACCGCATGAAAAAGATCATCGATGCAGCGGATGAGATTGGAATGGTTGTCATTGTAAGCTGCTTCTACGGACCGCAGAGCCGCTTCTTAAAAGACGACCGCGCAGTTATGGAGGCAACCAAGACAACCGCAAACTGGCTGAGGGATCAGAAATTTACTAATGTTATCATCGAGATTGCGAATGAGCATGACATTGAACCGTATAAAGTTCACCCGATTCTGTTCAATGACAACGGAATCGTGGAACTGATCGAAAACGCAAAACGCGAATCCGGCGGAATGCCGGTAGGATGCAGCAGCACAGGAGCTTATTTCCTGCCTGACATTCCAAAGGCATCGGACGTTGTGCTGATTCATGGAAACAATATGCCGCGGCAGATCTTTTACAATCAGATCTGCCAGGTAAAAGAAGCAGCAGGAGACAAGCCGATTGTCTGCAATGAGGATTCGCAGGCGCTCAGCAATTTCCAGGTGGCATTGGACAACGATGTCTCCTGGGGCTACTACAACAACATGACAAAGCAGGAACCGCCGACCGTGTGGGGCATCAAAAACGCCGAAGACCGTTTCTTTGCGGAGCGCATGGCAGAGGCTTTCGGTATCCAGAAAACAGACCGCACCATCGAAGAGAGCTTCGAAATCCAGGGACTGGATGACGAACAGTTCGAGGGAAAACGGTGGCTCCGCATCGCAAGTCTGCATCCGGAACTGGTGCAGCATGTAGAATGGTATCGAAACGGGGAACTGATGGCGAGAGCATACGACGATCCGTTTTCGATTCACTTCCTGTTCAACTGGCTGCAGCTCCCGGTCGAGGGAATTGCATCCGGTGAAAAGATCCGTGCGGTGATCCGCCTGGTGGATGGAAGAGTGGTAGAAAAAGAAATGACAGCAGAGTAGAGAGGAGACGTTTTTAGAATGAAAACATTATATACAATCAACACCGTAAATAACTTCATGGGCATGATTTATGAGCCGTTCGGAAAGGTATTTGAGGAAAAAAATCCTGACGTAAAAATCTATAACATTATGGACGACAGTCTCCTTGTGGATACCAGAACGTACAACGGTATGACACCGGCCATCGCGTCCAGAATGCTGAATTACGCGAAAGCGGCAGAGGCTTCCGGAGCAGACGGCGTGCTGGTGACATGCACTTCCGTCAATGAGGCAACGAATTTTATCCGTCCTCTGATGAACATTCCGATTCTGAATATCGAAGAGCCGGTGGCAGAGATGGCCGTAAAAAACGGAAAGAAAATCGGTATTCTCGGAACAATTCCGACGAGCCCGGCAGCACTTGGCCGTGTGGTACAGGAAAAAGCGGCCGAGATGGGAAAAGAAATTGAGCTGGTTCCGGCTGTGGCAGAAGGCGCATTTGATGTTCTCTGCGCAGGCGATGTGAAAAAACATGATGAGATGGTATGCGAAGCGCTGGCAAAGCTGGCAAAAGAAGTAGATGTCATCGCATTCTCTCAGATTTCCATGAGTCTTATTGATCTGCCGGAAACAGAAGTTCCGGTATACCGCATCGGCGAGTCCGGATTCCAGAAGATCAAAGAGATGATGGATGCTGCGAAGTAAGTAATAAGGTGCTTCGCAGACCAGGGGCAGGGAAAAAAACAGGTTTTAGGACGAACATATTTGTGCTATAATCAATGACAAATAGGCCCGGAAGAGGCAAAGACAGAAAAGGCAGGAAACCTGTATGGGAGAAAAATTTGAACCAATCAACAAAGAAAATGTGGTAGATCAGATCATCGGTGTCATTACGGACTCTGTGGTAAAAGGAAAATACAAACCGGGCATGAAACTGCCGAGTGAATACGAACTGATCGAGGAACTGAAAGTCAGCCGGAATTCTCTTCGAGAGGCAATGAAAATCCTTTCGGCGATGGGAGTTGTGGAGATCAAGCGGGGCGATGGAACGTATATCTGTTCCGAAATGAAAACGTCCGTGTTTGACAATGCGGTGTTCGGTATTCTGTATGAGATGAGTACGGATGACGAGCTGCAGGAGCTGCGCCAGATTGTGGACGAGGAAGTTGCGCGGCTGGCCATGCAGAAAGTGACGAAAGAGGAAATCGAAGCACTCCGTGCCAACATCGGCGAAATGGAGCAGGCGCTGCAGGCCGGTGATTATGACCAGGCGGAAAAACTCGATTTCACGTTTCATCAGATGCTGATTGATGCATGTAAAAACAAATTTTTCATTCGTCTGATGCAGGGTGTGTATGCGATTTTTGAGAAATCTATCATCAACACGGTGGAATATGAAAAAGAGATGAGCCGTGTGGTAGAACATCATCAGAAAATTCTCCGCTGTGTCGAGGAAAAAGATACGGAGCATATCGCGCAGGTCATTGCCGATTCCCTGTCAACCTGGAGAAAAAAAGACCGGAACTGAAAACGTTCAGACTCTGTGCATCCTTTATTTTCGTGTACTTTACCTTACCTCCGCAAAAAAAGAGGATGCACAGGGAAAGAATGTTTTCGGGAGGTCAAAATTTTTTTGAAACTTTAAACGTAGGATGTACTACGTAGAATAATAAAACAACCGGGAAAGGTGGTAATAAAATGGAAGAAATGTTACTTTCGGGTGATGAATTAAGAGAAAAAGCCAAAGAGCTGAGAAAAATGCTTCTGACCATGATTTATAAAGCACAGTCGGGTCATCCGGGCGGATCGCTGTCGGCGACGGATATTGTCGCATCGCTGTATTTCCACACACTGCGGGTTGATCCGAAAAATCCAAAATGGGAGGATCGTGACCGTTTTGTGCTTTCCAAAGGCCATGTCTGCCCGGTTCTGTATTCTGCGTTGATTATGAGAGGCTTTATCAGCGAGGATGCCATTGGAACGCTCCGTAAACAGGGTTCGATTCTTCAGGGTCATCCGGATATGAAACGCTGCCCGGGTATCGAGATTTCTACCGGTTCGCTGGGACAGGGAATCTCCTGTGCCGTCGGAATGGCGATCGCAGGAAAAATGGATGAAAAGGATTACCGTGTTTATACCCTGCTTGGTGACGGTGAGTGCGACGAGGGCCAGGTATGGGAGGCAGCACAGGCGGCCAACAAATATCAGTTGGATAACCTGACCGTGATCATCGACAACAATGGTCTGCAGAATGATGGATTTGCAAAAGATATTATGCCGACACTGGACCTGAGAGCAAAATTTGAAGCATTTGGTTTCCAGGCAGTCCGCATTGACGGTCACAATGTCGATGAGATCACGGCGGCGCTCGATTTCATGAAAACACAGAAAAACGGAAAACCGAAATGCATTGTCTGCAATACCGTAAAAGGAAAAGGAGTTTCCTTTATGGAGAATGTGGCAATCTGGCACGGACTTGCGCCGAATGACGAACAGTACGCACAGGCAATGAAAGATGTAGAGGAGGGATTCTAAGTGAAAAAGGCAACGAGAGAAGCTCTGGGAGCAGAGATTTTAAAACTGGGAATGGAACATGATGATGTATTTGTAGTAGACTGTGACGTTGCAAAATCCTGCAAAACACTGGATTTCGCGGAAAAACTTCCGAAGCAGCATATCAACGTCGGTATTTCCGAACAGAATGCCATGGGCATTGCAGCAGGACTTGCAACGGCAGGCAAGATTCCGTTTGTAGTAACGTATGCGATTTTCGGCAGCCTGAGAGCGGTTGAACAGCTCCGCCAGGAGGCATGCTACACGAAACTGCCGGTAAAAGTGCTCTGCTCACACGGCGGACTGACTCCGGCAAACGATGGAGCATCCCACCAGTGCATCGAGGACATGGGAATTCTTCGTACGATTCCGAATATGACCGTTATCATGCCGGCAGATTATGCATCCGCCTGCAGGCTGATCGAACAGGCTTATGCATATCCGGGTCCGGTTTATCTGAGATTTACACGTGACGCGATTCCGTGCATTTATGATGAGGACGAGACATTTGAGATCGGAAAAGCAAAGAAAGTAAAAGAAGGATCGGATCTGACTATTTTTGCAAACGGCGATACGCTTTCTCTTGCAATTGAGGCAGCAAAAGAGCTGGAGCAGAATGGCATTTCCGCTGAAGTTTATGATGTGCATACCATCAAACCGCTGGATGTAGAAGCAGTACGGAGTGCAATTGAAAAGAGCGGAAAGATCATTACCGTAGAGGATCACAACATCATCAACGGACTCGGTTCTGCGGTATGCGAGGTTGCTGCGGAGATGGGAAAAGGCCGCGTGCTCCGCGTCGGTGTACAGGATCAGTTCGGCGAGTCTGCGCCGTATGAGAAACTGCTGGAGAAGAATGGCATTACGGTAGAAAATATCTGCGCAAAAGCAAAAGAACTGATGTAAAAACGGAAGGGGACAGGAATATGAAAATCGTAATCTTAGATGGATATACAGAAAACCCGGGAGATTTAAGCTGGGAAGGCTTTGAAGCGCTTGGAGAGGTAACGGTTTATGACAGAACACCGGCGGAGAAGATTGTGGAGCGCATCGGAGATGCGGACGCGGTCATCGTGAATAAAGTGCCGATCAGCGCAGAAACACTGGCAGAGTGCCCGTCGATCAAATATATCGGCGTGCTCGCGACCGGTTACAATGTCGTCGATGTGGAAGAGGCAAAAAAACGCGGAATTCCGGTGTGCAATATTCCGACATATGGAACAACAGCGGTTGCACAGATGGTATTTGCGCTGCTGCTGGAGATCTGCCACCATGTGGGAGCACACTCGCAGGCAGTCAAAGCGGGAGACTGGAGCCGGAATGATGACTGGTGTTTCTGGAATTATCCGCTGATTGAGCTGGCTGGAAAGACCATGGGAATTGTCGGCTTTGGAAGAATCGGCCAGGCGGCCGGAAGAATTGCAAAGGCATTCGGTATGAAGGTTCTGGCCTTTGACAATTATCCGAATGAGACGGGAAAAGAGATTGCAGAATACGTTTCGCTGGATGAACTGTATGCGAAATCCGATGTGATTTCCCTGCACTGCCCGCTGTTCCCGTCAACGGAGGGTATGATCAACAAAGAGAGTATTGCGAAAATGAAAGATGGAGTTATCCTCATTAACACAAGCCGCGGCCCGTTGATTGTGGAAAAGGATCTGGCAGAGGCAATGCAGTGTGGAAAAGTATATGCCGCAGGCTGTGATGTTGTTTCGACCGAGCCGATTCAGGCAGATAACCCGCTGCTCGGCTGTTACAACACCATTCTCACCCCGCATATCGCCTGGGCACCGAAGGAAAGCCGTCAGAGACTGATGGATATTGCGGTAGACAACCTGAAACATTTTGTGGATGGAGCACCGCAGAATGTAGTAAATCAGTAAAAAGACAGGAAAAAAGTCTTACCGTGATTGGCGGTAAGACTTTTTTGCTTGTGCATATAAGAAAAAGGCCCGATGGACCTTTTTCTGTTTCAGGATTTTAAGATTACAGCCGGATCTGCAGCAGGCGGAAGACCTGTTCTGCCGTATCTTTCATGTTTTCCGATGCAGTTTCGGGGCTCATAGCCTCTTCGAGGGAGACAACGCTTCGAAGAATCGGGAAGAACGCATCAATTCCGGCAGCATTGCAGGCAGATGCATCGCGGGTGACACAGCCGGACAGACCGATCACCGGTTTGCCGAACTGTTTGGCGAGCTTTGCCACGCCGATCGGGGCTTTTCCCATGACGGTCTGGCCGTCGAGCCGCCCCTCACCGGTGATGACAAGATCAGCATCTTTCACATCATCACAGAGACGGGTTTCATCGAGAACGATCTGAATGCCGGGTTCCAGCGAGGCGGAAAGAAAGGTAAGAAAAGCAAATCCAAGTCCGCCGGCAGCACCCGTTCCAGGTACTTCCGGATCGGCGTTCGGGAATGTATTCCGGCAGAGCGCGGCGTAGGAGGCGAGTGATGCATCCATACGTGTAATCATGGCAGTGTCCGCGCCTTTCTGCGGTCCGAAAACTGCGCTGCAGCCGTTGGGACCGCAGAGCGGATTGGTGACATCGCAGGCAATGCGGAAGGTACATTCCGAAAGCTCCGGCAGAACGTGGTCAGTCGTAATCGCGGCAAGAGATTCCAGACCAACGGCACCGAAAGGAACCTGTTGTCTTTCGGCGTCAAGCAGTCCGAAGCCGAGTGCCTGCAGCATACCGATGCCGCCGTCATTCGTGGCACTTCCGCCGATGCCGATGATAAAGCGGCGGCAGCCGTTCCGGATGGCATCGCAGATGACTTCACCGACACCGTATGTTGTGGTGTGCAGCGGATTTTTTTCCTCGCCGTGCACCTGTGTGATACCGGCGGCCCCGGACATCTCGATGATGGCGGTCTGCGTCTGATCAAGGATGCCGTAGGAGCATTCGACCGGCTTTCCGGCAGGCCCGGTCACCGGAACGGTGACAAAACGTCCGCCAAGCCCTTCCGTCAGAGCCTGAACGGTGCCTTCGCCGCCGTCGGCAAGCGGACGTACAACCGTTTCCACAGCCGGATCAACACGATGGATTCCGGCAGCAGCAGCCGTTCCGGCTTCCAGAGACGAAAGGCTGCCTTTTAGAGAATCAATAGCGATTACAACTTTCATAAAGAACCTCCCAGCTTTCTTGCTTTGTCCTGTTTTTTCTTATTACAGTATAGCAGGAAA
>CAVBNJ010000017.1:0-18014 GCA_963596755.1 bacterium | reverse complement strand
AATGATTTATAAAAACATTACTTTTCAAGCCGCCCCATTTTTCTATGAATTATTTTTTGATGACAGAATAACCCTTGTGGGCGGAGACAGCGGTACTGGAAAAACGGTATTGTATGAGATGTTGGAAGATTTGAAACTGACAGATGAATATCATGCAATCAAGCTGTTTAATTATAAATCGGAAGATCTTGCAGAAAATCTTAAAAAATGCAGAAATAATTTTATTGTGATAGACAATGCGGATATTCTGATCGATGACGATATTCGAAAATTTATAAATTTTGAAACTTCAAATCAGTATATGCTGTTTCTACGAAATTGTGATGGTTTGAACGTTTCGGATAAAAGCTTTAAAGAATTGAAGATGGAGAACAACAGGATCACATTAGAAGAGGAAGTGTGATATGAAATATTTGTGGACAGAAGATACTGGCGCAGGTTTTCACTTCTGGCAATTAGCAAATGAACTGTTATTTAATCATCAATTGATTGTAGAAAGTAAAAAAAGCAATCAAGGTATTTTAGATGCAGTTCTGGATCTGAACCCAGAGGCGGAGGACATATATTATATTGCATTTGATTACATCGTTGATAATCAGGATGTTCGTAATAAATATCGTCTTTTAAAAATGATTGCAGATCAGTCAAATCATCACATTGTAATACTGGACATGATATGTTTTGAATATCTGATTTTTGCGTTCGATAAACTGGTGCAATGGACAGGAACAGGAAAAAAAGGCAAGATAGCGATTCGAAATGAAATTCTTGCAGCGATAGAGAACCACAGAATAAACCTATCTAAAATAGAAGATGAAAAAACACTGCAATATTTAACGGGATTTCAGCGATTTTCTACGGAACGTATTATGAAATCCTTAGCAGGGGAACTGACAGAAAATGAAAAATGGTCTATCAGGGGTGCACTGATGGGAGAATGCTGGTATAAAGATTGCTGTGTATCGGAGCACCAAAATCACCTCAGGTGTGGAAAGCCGGAGATTCAAGAAGGAAATGCGAAGACAAGGGAACTTCTGCTGTCGGGAGAAGTACAGAGAGTGATGGAAAAAATAGAACTTTGAAATATATACGAAAAATAAAATATATGACTATCAAATGGGAGAAGGAGGAGCAGCAGATTGGGAACCTATTTTAACCCGGATGGAGAAGCGTTTCGAAAGATGATTCAGTCCGAAATATATGTTGACAAAACAGGTCTGCTGAATTACACGAACCGTGTTATGAATACCATGCAGGGATATTTATGCATCAGCAGACCGCGGCGTTTTGGAAAGTCGATGGCTGCCAATATGCTGGCTGCCTATTACAGTCGTGAGAGCAGGGCGGAGGAGCTGTTTTCCGGGTTTAAAATTTCCGAAAGCCCGGATTTTCAGAATTACGCCAATCAATACAACACGATATTTCTGAACATGCAGGATTTCCTGAGCCAGAGCGGAAATGTCACGGAAATGATCGCATTGCTGCAGAAAAGCGTTCTGTGGGAACTGCTGGGCGAGTACCCGGATTTCCGATATTTTGACGAGACAAACCTGGCGCGGACCATGCAGGATATCTATCAGCAGGTGAAAATACCGTATGTGATTATTATCGACGAGTGGGACTGTGTATTCCGGGAATTTAAAACAGATCGGGAAGCGCAGGAAAAATATCTGGATTTTCTGCGGAATCTAATGAAGGACAAGAGCTATATTCATCTGGCATACATGACCGGAATCCTGCCGATTAAAAAATATGGAACGCATTCCGCCTTAAACATGTTCGATGAATTCTCCATGATCAGTCCGGGACCGTTGGCGGAGTATGTAGGATTTACAGAAGAAGAAGTAAAACAGCTCTGTGAAAAATATCAGATGGATCTGGAAGAAGTCAAAAACTGGTACGATGGATATTCCTTCGAACAGGTGCCGTCCGTCTACAGCCCGCGATCTGTCGTAAACTGCATGCGTTTTGGCAAAATCGAAAATTACTGGAATCAGACAGAAACATTCGAAGCACTGCAGGTCTATATCGATCTCAACTTCGATGGCCTGAAAGACGACGTACTGAGCATGATCGCCGGCGAAACCGTACCAGTCAATACAGGCAGTTTCACAAACGATATGACGACATTTCGGACGGAAGATGATGTATTTACGCTGCTGATTCATCTTGGTTATCTGGGGTACGACGAAAAAAATAAATGTGTTTTCATTCCGAATGCGGAAGTGCGGGCGGAATATATCAACGCAGTTTCGGTTTCCGATTGGGGTGAGATTTCAAAAGCGCTCAAAAACTCAGCAGACACCCTGCAGGCAATCTGGCAAATGCGCCCGGAGCAGGTAGCAGAAGGAATCAAAGAGGCACATTTTGAAACATCAATGTTTCAGTATAATGATGAAAATGCATTAAGTTATACCGTTTCCCTTGCACTTTATGCCGCAAGAAATTTCTATCAGGTATACCGGGAACTGCCGGGAGGAAAAGGATTCGCCGATCTGGTCTTTGTACCGAGAAAAAAATTCGCAGACAAACCAGCATTGGTTGTAGAACTGAAATGGGACAAGTCAGCAGAAGGTGCGATTCAGCAAATCAAGAAAAAAGAATACTGCCGAAGCCTGGAAGAATACCAGGGGAATTTGCTGCTCGTGGCGGTTAATTATGATAAGGCTACGAAGGAGCATGAATGCAGAATAGAAAAATATCAAAAATAAAAACACCGGAACAATGTCAAACGAAATGATATTGTTCCGGTATTTTCTTGATAAAGTTCTCGGAAAAGAATATACTATAACTATCGAATGAGAGAAGGAGGCGCGGCAGATTGTCTGAGATGATTCCAATTAAAGAAGTGGCAGAGAGATGGAATGTTACAGAGCGGAGAATTTCAAAATTGTGCAAAGAAGGAAAAATAGAAGGCGCTGTAAAACAGGGAAATCGCTGGCTGATTCCGGAAGATGCGAAGCGGCCTGTGGATGGACGCGTTCGGTCAGGTGTATATCGAAAGGAAAAAGATTCTGTCAGTCTTCCGCTGCCCATCGGTGTTTCGGACTATTGTCTGGCATCAACAGAGTATTATTATATTGACAAAACATTGCTGATTCGGGATTTTATTGATGAACGTCCCATGGTGACGCTGTTCACCCGGCCGCGGCGTTTCGGAAAGACATTAAATATGGATATGCTGCGCACTTTTTTTGAAAAGACGGAGCAGGATACATCGATTTATTTCAAAGACAAAAAAATCTGGACCTGCGGAAAAAAATATCAGGAGTATCAGGGCAGATATCCGGTTATTTTTCTGACGTTCAAAGATGTGAAATTTCAGACCTGGGAAGAGACTTTTGATGCGATCCGTGATATTTTTGCGAAGGAAACACAGCGTCATAAGGAACTGCGGACGAGCTCTAAATGTGATGAATATGATCAGCAGAAATATAAAAAACTGGCAAACGGGGAAGTTTCCGAAGTGGAGCTGTCTGCTGCGTTAGGTGATTTGTCTGCGATGCTTCATAAGCACTACGGGATTGCACCGGTTATTATTGTTGATGAATATGACACGCCGATTCAGCAGGGATATCTGGAAAACTACTATGATAAAATTATTCTGCTGATGCGAAATCTGTTTTCCGGCGGTTTTAAGGATAATAAACACCTTTCCTTCGGGTTTCTGACCGGGATTCTGCGTGTGGCAAAAGAAAGTATCTTCAGTGGAATGAATAATTTATCCATTAACTCTGTACTGGACAACAAATACAGTGCATATTTTGGATTTACATCAGCAGAAGTAAAAGAAATGGCGGAATATTACGGCGCCGCAGACCGGTACGATGAGATCTGCGCATGGTACGATGGTTATCAATTTGGAAAAACAGAGATTTTTAATCCGTGGTCTGTCGTGAATTATTTCAGCAACGAGTGCGAGCCGCGGGCATTCTGGGTTTCTACCGGAAACAACGATATCATTGGACAGATGATAGCAGAAGCAGATAAAGAAATTTATGATCGGCTGATGGCACTGGTGAAAGGTGAAACATTCGTTACTTATATTGATACGAGTGTAATCTACCCTGAAATCAGACGGAATCCATCTACGATCTACAGTTTTCTGTTGGTTACCGGATATTTAAAAGTTGTGAAAACAATTCCATCCTTTCACGATGATTTTATGTGCGAAGTTGCCCTGCCGAATCGTGAAATTTCGCTTGTGTACCAAAAAGAAATACTGCGAAAAATGGAAAATATAATTCCACAGACAACTGCGATTGCTATTCAGGAAGCCATTTTTTCCGGTAATCAGGAAAAACTGAAAACATGCATCCAGACAATGCTGATACAATCGGTAAGCTGCTTTGATACTGCCGGAGAAAATTTTTATCACGGCTTTATGCTTGGCCTTTGTGCATTGCTCGGCGAAACATTTGTGACCTCTAACCGGGAATCCGGAGAAGGACGTTACGATATTCAGCTAAAACCGCGCAGCAAACAAATGCCGGGGATCTTAATTGAACTAAAAGCAACAAAAGACAGCACGGATCATGCATTGAAAAAACTGGCAGAGACGGCCTTAAAACAGATCGAGGAGAAAAAGTACGATACAGAATTAAAAGCGGCTGGAATTTCAACGATTTATAAATATGGCGTGGCATTTTGCGGGAAGAGAGTGGAGATTGTGGTTGGGTAAAGGGTAGCTACACCTGACAGGCGGTAGAATTGTGATTATTAAAAATAGCGCCTTATGGGACCGGCCTCCAATTGTTAGATTTTAACTTTTGGAGGCCGATTCACAAGGACGCTATTTTTCTTTTGTTTTTTAATCCTCCCCTAACTTCAACGCCTGTGCAATCTTCATTTTCTGTATCATGCGGATCAGAATACTCATGCACAATCCAAAAACAAAAATCAGAATGATCGCCAGTCGGAGATTATCTGCTGTGGAGAAGATTACCTTCAGTGGGATGACATAGTCGGCGGAGGAATATACCATCTGGATCAGCGGCATATAGAGTTTGGCGGCGAGCCATCCGAAAAAGACGCCGGTCAGGATCGGGAGGAGGGAGAGGAAGCATTGTTCGTTGATCAGCATTTCTGTGATTTCGTACATTGCCATGCCCATTGCGCGGAAAATTCCAAATTGGAGTTCTCTCTCTTTGATAGACAGTGTCCAGTAAATCAAAAATCCTGCCGCACATAAAATAATGCTGACCAGGAATCCCAGTGTAAGAACGCCATTGGTGCTGTTGATCAGGGCATCATTTTTCCGGTTCTGCAGCAGTCGAGCAGTATCCGTGATGGAAAGCGTCTGAATCTTAAGATCCGAAATTCCCTGATAAACGCCGGAATTATCACCGTCTGTCTTAATCCAGACTTCATAAGGCAGAATCCCAAAAGCATTCTGAACGGCAGAAAGTTCGGCAATGACAAGGTGGCTTTTCTCTTCCTGCAGAGTACCGTCGGACTGGAGTTTATAGCAGGAAGAAGCATATCCCGGCCAGTAATCGACGAAGCCGAGCACGGTGCCCCGCAGATAACTGCCGTCATCATTTTTGATTACGATCTCATCATCTTTCTTCACATCATATTCATCCGCAAAATCAGAACTTAATAGAAGTCCTGCCGGATTCTGTGCAAGGAGATTCAGATAATTGTACCAGTGCTCCGGCAGAAGTGATGTGTCAAAGCGTGCTGTCTCTCCGAACTCTTTCGTCTGAATTCCCATGAGTTCCACATTTTTCAGACTGCCGGAAGAAAGATTCACATTCAAATCCTCTGCACGGTAAACCCTTGCAGTGCTCACCACATGCTCAAACCCGGCATACTTTGAAAAGTCCGGTTCCTGGTAGACAAGCGCTCCGCCATTTTCCTGTACATCCTGGGAATCACCATTGTTCTGCCAGCGTTCGCAGACAACGAGATCCGTGCCGGTCAGATAACGGGTATTCTGTTCGTCATTATTGTTGATGGTTCTTGCAGCAGAGGAATTGAAAATACCAAGTGCAATCGTAAGAAACAGAAATACGGTAAAATAAGTCTGCTGTTTTCGTGTTTTCAAAATATAAGCAAAAGAAGAATAAAGCGCCGGGCTCCACTTCTTTTTAAAAAGAATAAAAATCAGATGAATCAAATATGTCGTCAGGCGAAGAACCAGAAGTCCGCTTCCCAGCAGAAAAAGCGAGGAACATAAGAATGGAAGCGGATCCAGCATTTTTCCAGATAAAATCCGGGAAAGCATAGCATCTTTCTGACTGGAATAATTGAAAAGTCCATACAGTGAAATTCCGAGGAGTACGAGATCCAGAAAATATTTCTGCCAGAGAGAAATATTCTTTTTCCTGTATTTATCAGCCCGGTGACGGACAATCGTTATCTTGGACTGCTGAATCACGGGCAGAAGCATAATGAGAACAGATAAAACACAGGATATCAGTCCGTACAGCAGAACATCCAGAGAAAAAGCCGGGTCAAGAGTGCTGTTGCCGGAAAAGGCAAGAAATCCGGAGGCTGATCCGAGGAGCTTCACAAGAAAAACAGAAAACGGAATTGCCAGAAGCGCGGCAGCAGAAGTAATCAGCACGCTCTGAATCAAATACATCAGAAGGATTTGTTTTCTGCTCACACCGCGGCTCTTGTAAACAGCGATTTCCGCCATTTCCATATGAAGGAGCTGCCGGGAAACCATCAGAATAAAAGAGAGCAGGAGCAGAAAAAAAGGAACCTGAAGGACACGGAAGGTAATTTCCGTGTTTCTTTTTGTGACCAGATACTGCTCATAGAGTCCGGTGAAAGAACAGGAATGATTGGTTCCATATTCTGTCTGAAAAATTTCATCGTACCGGGAAATCTGTGTAAGAACAGCAGGAATCGAATCCAGATGAAGATTCGAATAATCATAAAGAGCATACCACGCAGCTTTCGATTTACAGGTTGAGGTTTCGGACAGAAAAAGAGAAGTATACAGAGAATCATCAATAAAAAGATTCTGCGTATAGCTGTCCGGTGCATTTACCCAGAAAGCATCCGTTTCCTGATTGTTTTTGAAAACACCTGCAATTCTTATTTTCAGGGGAACACCGGAGCGCAGCTCCAGACTTTCAAAAGTCAAAACTTCGCCGAGAAGAAACCCGCATTTTCGAAATGCCCGCTGCGATACAACGGCGTCAATCACATCGTTTTCGTCAGGAGAAGCGCTCATTCCCGTACCAGACAGAATTTCAATATGATCACCAAGGCTGGTAATCGTACTGACCTGCAGGGCAGAAGTGCGGTCATCCCGTGCTAGATCCGACGTTGTTTCATCTGATTTCAGGGAATAGACTGTAATCAGATCATACAGAGGCAGATCAAAATCTTCCGCGGAAGCAGTCAGTTCTTTTGTAGTGCGGTTTAACATCTGCGGCTTATAGTTACTTGCAGGCGTGACGGAATACAGCATCGGCCACCGTCCCTGTTCTTCTTCCTGTGAGGTGATCGAAGTGTACAGAGTTCGCTTGAGCGCTGCATTTAAAAACATAGGATTAGCAGCGGCAATTCCGATAAAAAGGAGGTTGCCCAGAAGAAGAAAAGCCATCATGGTTTTTTTATTCCACATTTTGCGGAGAATCGTAGTTAACATGTCAAGCCTCCTAATTGAGAGATATGGTCTGTCCTTCCGAAAGACCATCAACGACCCAGGTCCATTCTGAAGTAGCAACCCATGTCTTAAGGTACTGTTTCTGCCGTTTTCCAGTGTCTGTCAGCAGATAAACAAAGTCTCCGCCGGAATCGGAATGTACCGTTTTGGTAGGAATTAAAAGAACATTTTCAAGCTCTGAAACAGTTCCGGCAACAGCCAGGTTCTGAATGGATTCCAGGGAAACATCCGTATTGGCAGGTGTGAGATAAGAAACAAACTGATCCGTATCGATATTTTCTGTACTGGAAGAGCCTGTGACAGAAGCATCTATTTTCAGATCATCACCCATACGGCTGCCGATGATCTGAACCTGACTGCCAAATGGAAACGGGCAGGAGGCAGCTTTGATCTGACAGGAGGAAGGATCCTCGATGGCGCAGATCAGCGTATTGGCGGGAATCAGATCGCCTTCTTCAGGAATGATCAGATCAGTTACGGTTCCGGAAACCGGCGTTCGGATTTCAACAGCATTTGCGGCATCACAAAGTTTCTGAAACTCCTCCTCTTTTCGAGTGATTTCCCGGTTTCGACGGGCAGATTCATATTCTATCTCGAGTTCACTTTTCTGAACATCCAATTGCAGTTTTCGGTATTCCCAGTAATCGGATGCCGCATTCATACGGCGCTTCAAAACGGATAATTCGTCGTTTTTTAGCTCCATATCTTCTTCCAGATTGTTTTTCAGCCGGGTCAGTTCCAGATCTTTTTCTTCCACATCAATGGAACTGGTCTTCGGTGTTACGGTCATAATCAGATCACCGGCTTCTACCGTCTGCCCATGTTTTACAGAAGAGGAAACATAAACTGCATCCTGCCCTTCATAGCGAAGGATGGTTTTGGAAGGATAAAGTAAAGACGCTTTGCTTTCTTTTTCAACGGATACACTTCCGTACGAAACAGTATAAGTATTTTCGGCGGCTTTTACCGTTTCGGGAAGCATGATCAGCAGGGATCCGCAAAGAATAAAAGAGAAAAAAGAAGTAAAAAAATGTTTATTGCTGTACATACACAAGATCTCCTTCCGATACGCCTTCTTCTATGACGGTCATAATGCCGTTGGTTGGACCAGTTGTGACATCCTGGCGCTTCTGAGTTCCATTTTCCACAAGATAAACATAGGATCCGGCAGAATCAACGAACAATGCATTGACGGGAATCTGAAGAACCTGTTCCAGGCAGCTGCTGTCTGTGATAAGAAAGCCGGTGTCACCTGCCTGTAAAGCAGAAAGATCGGAACTGTCCGAAAAGTTGAAACGGGTGCGGTCACGTTCGTCTGTAAAGGAAAGCGCAGATCGTTCTTCTGCGGAGAGCGGCACATAAGCAACGGGATAGGAATTCCCATGAACCAGAACGGAGAGGGATGCATTTTTTACATCGGCTTCGTCAAGATAGGAAGACAGAAAACAAAGAGAATCTTCCCTGGTGATGCTGCACACATTTTTTCCTTTTGTTAAATAGGAATTTTCTGTAAGGTCAGACGAAAGATAGAAATAGCCGGAATGAGGTGCCGTCAGAGCTGCTTTTGCAACGACATCTTCCTGCTCGGAAAGTGCCTGCTCGTCGGCAGAAATCTGGTTGTTAAGATCTTTTGTCGTCTGGTAATAATCGAGATCATATTCGTGGATATCAATTTGTTTTAACTGATAATTTGTGCCATATCCCTCGTTTTCAATGATCTGATTTAATTCTGCTTTTAAATATTCCGTGCGGTTTTCATAAAGTGCCTCTGTATATGCAAGTTCTGCACGAAGGTCTTCCAGTTCTGCATTCAAATCAGAAATACGCTGTTCTTTCTCTGTGGTATCCAGCGTTACTAAGAGATCTCCCTCGTTGACGTATTGACCGGAGAAAACCAGAATATCCTGAATTGTGCCATCCAGGTCGAAAGACAGTTCTGTGGTTTCCGGAGCGACAAAACCTTCGTATACTTCTCTGTCCGAGAAATCATCCCGGATGACAGAGACCGTTGTCCGTTCACTGCCGGAAGGTTCAAGAAGTTCAGGTACAGAAGCAGAAGTTCTGGAAGCACATCCCTGACAGGAAAGCAGGAGGCACAGAAGCAGTGGGAAAAAAGTTTTTTTCATAAGAAGGCTCCTTTCAGTCAGGCAGAAGAACTTCATCGCCTTCCTTTAATCCTGAAATGATTTCAACGTAAGTAAGATTTTCGATGCCGGTTTCGACTTCTTTGTAAGTTTTAAATCCATCTTTTCCGGGAACATAGACAACCGTAGTTCCATTTATGGAAGAAAGAGCTTTTTTCGGTATGGCAAGAACGTGTTCTTTTTCTTCCAGTGAAAGTTCGACCGTACCGGAAGCACCGTCTTCCAACGTGTAGTCCGGTGTTTTCAGAGAAAGCGCAACGGTTCCTGCAGCATCGTCCGAAGAAACAACGGATGCAATTTTATCTTCACCGTTTATCGTCAGAGTATAATCGGTATCTGGCTGAAAATAACTGCAGTATTCGGTCTTTGCAGTAAACAGCATTTGAGAGGCATTGGTTACAGTGATGACATCTTTGCCGGATTTGGAAAAATCTTCAGCATCGGGTGTGTATACATAAGTAATCGTTCCGTCAAAGGGGGCATAGATCTGACGTTCCTGAATCATGCCCTGATACTGTGCAATCCGTTTCTGCAAAATATGAATCTGATCTTCTAACTCTGCTTTTTCCTGAGAATACTGGACGTAAACAGCATTCTCTGCATTTTGCCTTTCCTGGTATGTCAATCCGGCGTTTTCAATTCGCTGTCGCTTCAGAGAAAGTGCAAGGCGTTCATCGAGAAGCGAAAGATTTTCTTCCAGGTCTGCCAGTGTATCTTCAGATGCCAGGAGCAGGTCTGGATAATCTTCCAGATCCAGTTCGCAGAGCAGTTCACCCTGCTGAACGACAGTTCCCGGCGATACAAAAAAGGCAGAATACCGTACATTGCTTTCGGAATAGGAGAGAGTTTCTTCCTGTGCCGCCTGATAAGTAAAGCGAATGGTACGCGTGTCACGAATCGTCATCTGCTGACACAGTGCTGTTTCATAGGACGGTTCTTCATATACAGGCACAGAAGGGGAAACCATCTGTGCAGTATGTGAAGAACCGCATGCCTGCAGTGCCAGAAGAAGAAAAATATTAGTTGTTAGTGTGATGAGCTTTTTTATTTTCATTGCATTGATCCCTATACTGTTTTGGCGTGAGTTCATTCACCTTTTTGAACATTTCGATAAAGGCGCGGGAACTGGAAAAACCACTTTCTTCTGAGATATCAGGAATAGAAGAAGTGGTAGTTTCAAGGAGATGGGTCGCGTGGTCTAATCTCAGAGAGGAGAGGTAGACGTTAAAATTGCGCCCTGTTTTTTTCGTAAACATTCTGGAAAAGTAGGCCGGACTGAAACCGAAATGTTCAGATACACTTTCCAGAGTAATATGTTCTTTATAATGTGCAGCCAGATATTCCGTAAAGGGAATCGAATCCTCCAATTTTAATCGGGGGGGAGTGCGCGCTGGAACATCCATACTTTCTGAGAGAAGAATATGAAAAATCTGAAGAACGCAGGCATTCATCCCCAGGAGATCGACAGGATTTTCTGATCTTGAATACCGGTAGATATCCATAAGAAGCGCCATAATTTCTTTCCGGTGCTTGTCCACAACGGCTTGTTCTATCATAATAGGAGAATTCTTTTCCGTACGGTTAAAAAACTGCTGGATGATGGCAACTGGAACGAGTACGGCAAAGCCGAGAAAAGTTTCCGTATTTTCAAGCGACTTGTGAATGACACTAGGATTGACAAAGAGAAAATCGTTGTCATTTACATACGTTACGGTAGATCCAATTTCACAGTGCAGCGTTCCGGAAATGGAGCAGTTGAATTCAAAACTGTTGTGCCAGTGAAAGTGCGGCGTTGCATTTACATCATTTGGTTTTTCCTGCTGAATCCAGTCGGAGTGAAAAACTTTGCAGAAGCGTCCGTCATGCAGGTTAATGGGTTCATATTCAATAATTTCCATATATTTCCACCTTCTTTTGTTTTGCGCATTAGTTATGAATGAATAGTGAAAAATGATGATATATCATAGATATTGCACAATAACATATTATTCGAAATTCGTTAAAAAGTCCAGAATGCAGTGGTATAAAGTAAAAATACTGTACAGATTGGACAAGAAAGCGTCTTGAGAAAAGACAGAAAAAAGTATAAAAATAAACTATAAAGAAAACGAACTTTCACAAAGGAGGAAAAGAGATGAAAAGAAAAGCGTTAGCAGTTTCACTGTCAGCAATCCTTGCAGCGTCCATGCTTTTTGGATGCGGCAGCAATTCAGGAAGTGGGGATACGAAGAGTTCTTCTGATACGACTGGTAGTTCCAGCGCCAGCGCATCTGATACATCAAACACAAGTTCAGATGCTTCTGGTTCCGGTATCCAGTACAACGGAGACGATGTAACGATTACGTACTGGCACACACATGGTGATTCCGAGGAAGAGGTTCTTGTAGATACTATTATTCCGGAATTTGAAAAACAGTATCCGAATATTCATGTTGATGCCGTAAGAATGCCGTACGATGGACTGATGCAGCAGATCATCACCAGTCTTTCCAGCGGAACTGGCCCGGATCTGATGCGAATGGATATTATCTGGGTTCCGCAGCTTGCTGAGATGGGAGCACTTGCAGCAGTTGATGATCTGGAAGGATTTGCAGATCTGAAAGACGATTTATACGAAGGACCGCTGAGCACCAACTATTACAATGGAAAATATTACGGACTGCCGCTGAACACAAACTGCCTGGCAGGCGTTTACAGCAAGACCATGATGGAAGAACTGAATATTGACAGCATTCCGACTACATATGATGAAGTTGTTGCACTGAAAGACAAACTCGGTGATGATCAGTATCTGATCGCCTGCGAGGGGGCAAACTCCTGGTCAATGGCTCCGCTGTTCCATTCTCTGGGCGGTGTTTACACCAATGAGGACTACACCAAAGCATCTGGATACATCAACGGCGATGCCAGCGTAAAAGCACTGGAGACAATCGTTGAGTGGTATGATGAAGGAATCATCGGACCTTGCTTCACAGGCGGAAAACCGGATGCAGCAAATGGTCTTTACGATGGAAATTACCTGTTCAGCTATCAGGGACCGTGGTTCTTCACCAATGATGATGAAGAAAACCTGGAAAAAGTAGAAGCAGGACTTCTGCCGGCCGGCGAAGCAGGATCTCTTACCGTTAACGGCGGCGAGGACCTGGTTATGTTTGAAAGCAGCGATAAGAAAGAGGCATCCTGGGTATTCGCAATGTTCTTAATGAACGAATTCTCTCAGACCGCACAGGCTGTAGGCGGCGGACACTTGATCCCGACAGTAAAATCAATTGCTGAATCTGACGAAGTACAGGCAGTTCCGAACATGAGCACTTACATTGAGCAGCTCGATGGCGCTGTATCCCGTACACCGTCTCCGGCATGGGAGAAAATTTCAGATAAACTCTCTATCGCATTCCAGAGTGCAGTTCTTCATGAAGATACCGCACAGTCCGCACTCGATAAGATTGCTCCGGAACTGGATGCACTGCTTGCAGGTGAGGAATCATAATTCAAGAAAGATGAAACAATTTTCCACAGGCTTTCTTGCCTGTGGAAAATTTTTATAGGGCGATAAAAAGCAGCCCGGAAAGGCATCCGTTATGAAAAAACCTTTATCAGAAAGATTTGCAAAAGGTCTGAAGCAATGGCTGGCTGTCTTGCCGTTCCTTGCCGTGGGAATGACCTTATTTATTGTCTTTGTATTATACCCACAGATCAAAAATATTTATATTGCATTAACAAATTACAGTATTATGCCGGGGTCAAAAAATACATTTGTCGGAATGAGCAATTTTGCCAAAATGTTCAAAGATATTTCCGTAAAAGGCTCCGATTCTTATTTTTTCTGGATTGCATTTCGAAATAATATTTTAGCAGTATTGGTTACTGTACCGGGACAGCTTGTTCTCGGTCTTATCGTAGCTGTTCTGATCCATAACCTGAAAACAGGAAAAAATGTGTATAAGGTACTTTTATATATTGCAGTTATTTGTGACTGGGTTGTTTTCTGTAATATCATCGACTATATTTTCCAGCCGGACGAAGGAAGCCTTGTAAACTACTGCCTGACTACGATTGGAATCCTGAAAGAGCCGGTCGCATGGCTGCAGAACACATGGACAGGAAATTTTGTTATCTGGATCTGCTCAATTTGGAAAGGCTACGGCTGGGTTATGATTATCTATACGGCAGGGCTTCATGGAATTCCGTCCGATCAGTATGAAGCAGCAACGATGGATGGAGCCAATGCTATTCAGAAGTTCTTTAACGTTACGCTTCCGGGATTACGGGGAACGACACTTTATCTGTTGATCAACCTGATCAATGGTGCGATGAATATCTTTATTCAGGTATTCCTGTTGACTCAGGGAGATCCGCTCGGAACAACAGACGTTGTTATGGACTATATTTACCGCCGGGCATTCAACTATTTTGATTTTGGTTATGCAGCTGCCTGCGGCATCGTGATGGGTATTGTTGTATTTGCTATTTCCATGTGTCTGAAGAAGTTCCTTCGCTATGGTGAAAATCTTTAAGGAGGAGAGCAGTAATGAAGAAAAAGAAAATAATCAGTCAGATCTGTATTCATGTAATTTTAATAGCATTGACAGCAATATGCCTTCTTCCATTTCTGTCAATGATTTCAACTTCGTTTATGAAGGTAAAAGGTGTCCTGCCGAATGAACCGATTCTGTTTCCGAATTTTCCACTTTATCTGGAAAACTACGTAAAAGCATGGACGGCAAACCATTTCCAGACATACTTTTTCAACACATTGTATGTATCAGCAGTAGGCCTTATCGTAAACCTTCTGATTTCAATCACAATGGCATATTCTTTCTCAAGATTCCAGTTTCCTGGAAAAGAAGCTATTTTCAATGTGCTGCTGCTCACGATGATGATTCCGGCACAGCTGGCTATGATTTCTCAGTATACCGTTTTAAATGGACTGAAACTGATTGATACCTACAAAGGAATCTGGCTGTTATGGGGCGGCACCTGTGTGGCAGGAAATACGTTCTTCTACAGAGGATTCTTTGAGGCAGTGCCAAAAGAACTGGAAGAGTCCATGTACCTCGACGGTGCGACCAGATTCCAGACCTTGGTACATTGCATTATTCCTTTAAGTAAACCGGCAATTGCAACGCAGGCAGTCCTGGCATTCAACGGATACTGGTCTAACCTGTTTGATATCCTGACCTTCACAAAATCCACCAATAAGAGAACGCTTTCCGTTGCACTGCAGCTGTTCCGTGGACAGTATACCACCAACTATGGTCTGATGTTTGCAGCCAGCGTTATTGTTATTATTCCGATTATTGTATTGTTTGTCATTTTCCAGAAACAGTTTATGCAGCAGGGTATCACAGACGGATCCATCAAAGGCTGAGATCGGATTCTCTGCGGAATTTCAGACAGGAGGTGAAGCATGATTACAACCAGAAAAAAACAGTCGTTTGGTATTGCCGCGGTTGAGCTTGGCGCACCGGTTTCGGAAGTGCCTTCCATTCCTGTAATTTCGGATGAATGGGAGCATGCGGCATTGATGGACACATTTTACAGTGCGGGCGGGAGAGAGACCATTTCCAATACGAAACTGCAGATGATGTGGGATCAGGAAAATCTGTATCTGTATCTGATCTGCTATGAAAAAGAAGGAAAAGTTTCGCGTCCGTCCAATGAAAATGTGTTGAAAACAGAATGGATGCTTCGCAAAGACAAAATAGAAATTGCATTGAGCAGCGGAAATTTCGGAGAGAGAGACTATGCAGTCTTTTATGCAGACTCCGAGAAAAAATCGGGCGCCCGGACAGAAAAGGGAATGACCTATTTTGGCGGTGACAAGGCAATTTTAAATGATTATTTTACCGAAAAAAATAATGCGGTAAAGACGGAAATTCCGTCAGAGGAATACACCTGCAGAATTGCAGTGGAAAAGAATTGCTGGCGGGCTGTATTTATGATTCCATGGCGTCTGTTCGGAGGATTTCCTGAGAAATATTTCAAATTCCAGGTTTATCGAAAAAAGAATCAGACCAGCGAGGTTCTGTCGTTGAATCCCCTGGATCTGAATGCAAATTATGATTCCAGATTCGATTTTGATCCGGAAAGTTTTATTGAGTGTACACCTGGCGGAACAACGCAGGTAATCTATTCCAACAGCGCCTGTGTAATCCTGCCGGATGGAACGATGCACTGGCAGCGGCCTGCGACACTTCAATGGCCGTCCGACAATGAAAGATCAGAGATTCTGTATCTGCAGTATTCTGTTACGCCGACAACACCGGACGAGCTGCCGGATCGAATCATAACGGTTCAGAGATGGCAGGATGTGCTGATGCTGGAAGGCATGGATTTCTTTCCGAATGCCAGATGTGAAAATGCTTTTGAAAAAGTAGATCCCTGGGTACAGAGGCGGCTTTGCAATGAAGCACTTCGAAAAGGGGATGTGTTGACAGCATGCCGTGAACTGGATGTTCTGATTGGATATTTTCGAACACTGACAGCGTGGTGGTATGCTGATCATACACTCGGAAATGCAGATGCAGACCACTGGATTGGTTTCACACATTTAAAGACTGTTTCGAATCAGGGAGACAGAATTGTACTGGAGTATGAATATGGTCTCAATACCTGTGATGCTGTTCTGATTCCGCAGAATCATGGCTTTCGTTTTTACACAAGAGAAAAAGGGGATTTTGACTGCAGACCGGTTCCATATACGTTTGCAGAAACGGGGAACGGCTATGAAATCAGAACAGAAAATTCCGTCATCAAGATCGCCGCAGGAGAAGAGTGGAAGATTTGCGCGGATGACAAATTTATATTAAATGCAGAGAATTTTAAACTTTATGATTACGCTGGAAGCAAAGGCTTTGATGTATGTCAGCCGCTTCTGGAAAGAGAGATGATTTATGGATTCGGTGAACGCTTTGATGCTGTAAACCAGAGGGGGCGGGTACTTTCTCTGTGGCACCGGGATGCGTTTGAAGGATGCAATTGCTCGATTGGAAATCAGTCTTACAAAAATGTATCGTTTCTGCATTCGACAAAGGGTTATTCTCTGTTTATCAACAGTTTTTACCGGATCCGGGCTGATGTTGGAAGAGTCAGCAGGGGACTCCGTATCACAACGGCAGGACCAAAAGCAGATATTTATGTATTTACCGGCAGTGTTATGGAAAATATGGATGAATACACAGCACTGACAGGAAAACCGCTGCTTCCGCCGTCATGGGTGTTTGAACCGTGGGCCGGAGGCGGAGTAGGCCGTTGGATGGACGGACCGACGCACGATGTGATCCAGGAGATGGAGGGCGTTGTACGGAAATTCAGGAATCTTGATATCCCGCACTCTGGTTTGTACGCCGAGGGAGCTGGATGGAGATGGTCCGATCATTATAACAAAGAAGAGGTTTATAAAATTGCCGCTTTCACAAAACAGGAGAAAATGCGGGTATTTTCCTGGCAGTTTTCGCATCTGGATGCGAAGCAGGCAAAGGAACTTTTACCGGACTGCGCAGAAGAAGATCTGCCGATTATAAGAACACCGAATTACCATGGAGAGAAAACACTTCCATGTGCGATTGATTTCTCGCATCCAAAAGCAGAGGAACTTCTGGAAAGCCAGTGGCATGACCGCATAGATGCAGGGTTTGACGGAACCATGGTAGATTTTGGCGAAATTATTCCGGATGAAGCAGTATTTTACGATGGGCGGACCGGGGATGAAATGCATAATGCATATGCACTGGATTATACAAAAGCGTATCGAAAACTTTTTGAAAAATACCGTGGGGAAGATCACGTATTATTTTCAAGATCTGCCGCGGCAGGTGTTCAGAAGTATTCCTGTCAGTTTGGCGGCGATCAGCTTTCCAGTTTTCGAGGCCTGACCTATTCGATCAATGGCGGCCTGACATTAGCTGCCTCTGGGTTCCCATTCTGGGGTGTTGATGCAGGAGGCTATTCTGGTTTTGCAGATGAGGAAACATATCTTCGCTGGACAGAATTTGCTGCTTTTTCACCCATTATGCGTTTTCATGGAGTAACACCAAGAGAACCATGGGTTTACAGCCAGTATGCGGTATCGGTCTATAAATTTTATGCATGGCTCAGAGAAAATCTTCTGAACTATTCGGTACATACTGCCGAAGAAGCTCATAAAACAGGTATACCGATGATGCGGCCGCTGCCGATGGTATTTCCGGAAGATAAAGAAGCAATCTGCTGGGAGGATGAATATTTTTACGGTCCTGACC
>CAVBNJ010000016.1:0-18339 GCA_963596755.1 bacterium | reverse complement strand
GTAAATGGTGGCATCGAGGTCAATGAGGGGAATGCATTGACGATATGGGGACAGCAAAAAGGAAATGGGGAATTGAAAGCTCAGAATGTTGAGGAGAGTGCTGCGGGAATAGGTAGTGGAGACTTTGAGTATTGCGGAAATATTACTATAGCCGGTGGTAGCATTATCGCTAATGGAGATTACTTTGGGGCTGGAATTGGAGGTGGAGGTTATGCTGATAGTGGAACGATTAAGATTACAGGAGGAAAGATTGAAGCGAAAGGTGGGAGCGAAGCAGCCGGAATTGGTGGAGGAAACTTGGGACGCGGTGGAACAATTACGATCACAGGGGGAGAGATTGAAGCAAAAGGTGGAGGTCTGGCAGCCGGAATAGGTGGTGGATCGTGTGGAAACGGCGGCGATATTCAAATTCAAAACAGTATCGTATATTCCTCGATAAGTGATGATGGAGATGTGGAGAATGAATTTGCAATTGGCGGAGGTTACTTTGATCCTCGTGGCAATGTCAGTATTAAGGATAGTGTTGTTATTACCAGAGGTAAAATCGACGAGTCCAACAAGGCTGCATGGAGTGGTATGATCTTTGAAAATTCTGAAACGGATGGAATCATATACGGGAATCCTACATTATCACAGAAATTTACCCTTGAGGCCAATCAGAATCTTCTGATCCCAGAAAATACCTCACTGCAAGGCACAGCCAATCTCACAAATGACGGCAACATTTATGTCAGTGGTACCCTTGCAGAATCTGTGAGCGGAAGTGGAAAGATGCATTATGCGCTTACGGTTACCGGCGGTACAGCCGGAGGTGATGTCAGTACATATAAGAATCAACTTTATGGCAAGACAGGCGGATCAGTCACATTAAATGCGACAAATGTTCCCGTCGGTCAGGCGGTAAGCTGGAGCTGTTCGGATGATACCGTGACAATCGCAAACGACGCCTTCACAATGCCCGCCAAGAAACTGACAGTTACCGCGCAGTACACCAACGCCCCAACCTACACCGTCACGATCCCTGCAACTGTAGAACTGGGAAACTCTGCGGATATTCAGGCGGAAGATGTGAATGTGGTCAGCGGCTCGCAGCTTGTGGTCAAACTTTCCGATGCAGACGGATTGAAACTGACAACCCCGGAAGGCGCCGAGCAGCTTTACACGATAAAGAACGGGGAGACGAGCATCAAGGAAAGTGATGCCGTACTCACCGTAGCAGGCGGAACCGCAGATAACAGCGGAACAGTCAGCCTGGATTTTGCGCCGGAAGGCGAGACGAAATACGCCGGTGTTTACACAGGAACCGTGATGTTCAACGTTTCGGTGGAAACCGCATCGAATCCTTGAGAATGCAAAAAAGCATACCATAAAAAATACTTCAAATGGGAGGGAAACTCTATGAAAAAATTATTTGCAGCACTTCTTTCATCCGCACTCGTAATTTCCATGTCAGCGGCACCGGCCTCGGCTACAATACAGGGCAATCTTCTGGATCCAAATAAAACGAGTGATCAGACTTCTGTTATCTATACCGTTGATCCGGCGTATATGGTTATGATTCCTACAAAAGTTAATCTTGGTGAGTCTGCCAGTGTAAGAGCTATCGGAGTTAAGGTAAAAAAAGGCAGTCGAGTAGTAGTAAAGCTGACGGATACAAGCGGCACAAATGGTGCATTCACAGTGAAAACCAGAGAAGGAGCAGAACTTGAATATGCGATAAACGACGGAACAAAGGAAATTTCTGTCAATGATACCATCCTATCTGTGAACCCGGAGAACAGTGCAGACGGCAGTACCGTACTTGAATTTAAAACGAAAGGCACGGCACAGTTTGCAGGTGAATACGAAGGGACTGTTACCTTCAGCGTAGCTGTGGAAGGTCCAAGAACCTGATTTTAGATACCGAAAATCTTTAAAATCTACAAATAAAGAAAAGGAGGACTCCCATATGAAAAAATTATTATCCATGCCTCTGGCACTCACACTGGTACTTGCCGCATCGACATCCGTCTTTGCAGCCGACATCAACCAGGACAGCACCCCCAAAACAGCCAACACAACCGTAAAATTCAATGTCGATCCAGCCTACACCGTCACGATCCCGGCGGATGTAACCCTGGATCGGAAAACAGGAGCTGACGGCACGATTACCTATGAAAAAGATCTGACCGTTTCCGCATCGGATGTCCGCCTGCTGGAGGGCAAGAAAGTTCAGGTAACGCTGGACAGCAATTTTAAACTGACAACCGGTGCGCAGGGAGCACAGTATGAGCTTCCCTACACCGTAAAAGTCGGCACTTCCGGTTCAGCAATCACAAGCGGAGATGTCGTTGCCGACTTTACAACCCTCGATTCCGACAAATGGTCAAGCACCCTGCATTTTGCGGCAGAAAATCCAACGTATGCCGGTGATTATAAAGATACCGTAACCTTCAACATCGCAGTTGTATAAAAAGAGAGGTGGAGCAAAATGAAAAAAAGGACAGCAGCCCTGCTGACCCTGCTTCTGACCTGCGGCGCAATGGCCGTGCCGGTGTCTGCGGCAGAAAATCAGCAGAATAATACCCCGCAGAAATCGCAGGTCACGGTGACGACTTCCATCGACCCGACGTATACCGTCACGATTCCGGCGAACACCAAAGTAGCGTTTAACACCGTATCCACAGATTTCGGTGCCGTGAAGCTGGATGCCGCGCAGCTCGATCCCGGCTATGCGATTCAGGTCGAGCTTTCTGCCAGCGGAAAACTGAAAAATGCGGCCGATGCATCAAAAACCATTTCCTATTCTGTGAATGATTCCAAAGCGACGTTTACCTCCGCAAAGTACACCGCAGCCGGACAGGAGACGTCTCTGACGATTGATATCGCAAAGGATGAGTGGAACAGAGCCGCAGCGGGAAGCTACAGCGATACCGTAACCTTTACCGTTTCCTATGTGGATACCACAGCGGCTCCGTAACAGGTCGGGGCACCGGGAACGGAGGTGAGTGCGATTGAAAAAGATTATGGCAGTATTGCTGTCGTTCTTCTTTCTCTGCAGCACGCATGTGACAGCCTTTGCGGGTGACATCACCATCACAGCGAGTGTGCCGGGCAGCCATACGATTACCGTTGATGCCGACGGCGCGGAGGTATTCTGTGATGGAGCGGCGGGGAGCAGTTTTACCGTAGAACGGCTTTCTGAGCCGAAACTGCTGATCCGCGCAGAAAGCGGCAGGGAGATCACAGAGGTTCTGCTGAATGGGGAGAATATTACGAAGCAGATCCGGGGAGGATATTATGCACTGGAGCCGGTTTACGAGGATCAGACGCTTACCGTGATGACGGCGGGAGCACCTGCGGCGCAGGGGAAAACCTACACGGTGCA
This sequence comes from bacterium, assembly GCA_963596755.1. Classification (GTDB taxonomy): domain Bacteria; phylum Bacillota; class Clostridia; order Lachnospirales; family Lachnospiraceae; genus Fusicatenibacter. The sequence continues at coordinate 14,972 of CAVBNJ010000016.1, read as the reverse complement.
GGGAACGGTGATGCGGAACGGACAGCCGGTGAGCGGTATCACGATGGAGCTCCGCAGTACGCTGAAAACGAGTGTGACGGATGCGGACGGAAGGTTTTCGTTCGCGGATGTGGAATGCGGAAAGCATTCGCTGACGGCGCTGGAAAACGGAGCGATCGTCGGCTACGTGGAGTTTATCCTGCTGGAAGGAAATCAGGTTGATCTGTCGCTGAAGGATGGCGTTTATACAGTAAATACGAATCAGAATGCGATCGGCATTGATCTGGTGCTGACACTGGAAAGTGACAATACGATGCGCATGACAGAGGCGAAGGAAGTATCAGGTGAGCCAAAGACGGAGCCTGCTTCCAACGGCAATGGCAGCAATCCGGGCAGCGGCGGAAGTCAGAGCGGAGGCGGGAAAAACGGCAGCAGCGCGAATACGAAGAGTCCGAAGACCGGAGATGCGGCAGATCCGATGATGTGGTTTGCAGTGCTTCTGATTTCCGGGGCCGTCCTGCAGCAGGCTGTTTTCACTTTCAATAGAAAGAAGAAACAACAATAGCGGAAAAGCAGAGAATTTCCGGTTCGCCGGGGTCTCTGCTTTCCTTGTATTTTCGGGAGCATTTTGTTACAATGGAGACAGAAAAGAGGGAAGCCTATGTGGATGAAAAAATTACCTGGCATCGCAGCAAATATTGCGGTACTGATTCTGGATGTGTTTGCGATTCTGATGATTGCAGCGCTGTTTCTTCATCAGGGAACAGCGGGTGAGCGCGTGAAGGAGACAATCACACGCTTTTCCACAACATCACAGGAGTATTATGCCGAAGGCGAGACATACAGCCAGACGAGCGACCGGGTGCATACGTATGCTGTGGAAGATGCATCGAAATAAGTGGAAAAGATGAGGTAAACTATGCTCCGAAAGTGGAAAAGAGAAGGAAAAATACAGAGTGCAAGGTTCCGTGATCTGCCGATGAGTCTGCGGATTCTGATCGTGAATGTCAGTCTGTTTCTGATTCTGTGCGCCGTATTTTTTATGGCAGGCGCGTACCTGTATGCACCGCAGGCGGCAGGGCGGAATTACGTGGAAGCATGCCTGGCAGGCGACTGGAACAGTGCATACGATGTGTGTCAGTTCCCGGACAGCACATTTCTGTCGCGGAAGAACTACGTCAATGCCATGACCTGGAAAGCAAAGCAGGACGGCTCTGACGGGCAGGAAACGCCGGAAATCAAGAGCTTTTTTATGCGAAGGAAACAGAATCTTGAAACCGGAGAAAACAGGATCTACACTGTGCGGTACACATTAAAAGGCGTAAGCGACTCACAGGAAGAAACCTTGGAGATCGCCGCCGGGGATACCGTAAAATGGAACTTCAAAGAGTGGTACGTCGTGCCGAAAGACAGTTACGTGACGGATGTCGAAATTACCGTCCCGGCGGATGCCTCGTTTTATCTCGACGGCGTTCTCGTCGGGAAAAAGTATTTAAAAGAGACGGCAGATACCGTGAGTGTCTATAAAATCCCGTATCTCTTCATCGGCGGCCACACGATCGAACTGACCGAAGCGAAGAAAGACCCGTACCGCGAGATTATTCTCGTGGAAGACAACAGCAGCATGGAATTCCTGCCGGATTTAAAACTGAACGATTCCACCGGCAAAGTCATCGCCGACCGCACAGAAGAAGCGCTGGACAAGGTCTTTACAGCCGCCGTAAACGGAAAAGCATTCAGCGCCGTCAAAGATGAATTTTCCGCCGACACAGCTGTACAGGCGAACGCCAAAGAGCAGTATCAGCAGCTCTGCGATGCGTACCTGAACAGCGACACCAACACCGGCATCACCAATGTGACCATCAGCAGCATCTCTACAACCGTAACCAGCGTAGAAAACCAGATGCAGATCGCGACAGAAGTGACGGCCACGATCGAAAAGCGAACCCGTTTCCTCCATTTCTTCCGAAAAACCAAAACGGAAACCGTCACCTGGAAACTCGAGTCCGTCGTGACACTGGAAAACGAAAAATGGGTGATGGGAAGCGATTTCCTGAAAGGCATTGAGCTCGGAAAATAAGAAAAAGAGTGATTTTGCATCCGCTTTTACCATGGGTGCAGAGTCACTCTTTCTTTTGTGACAAGATGTTAAGAAACGGTAAACATTAATTTACCAGAAGTGGAAAAATGTAAGAATTTGTGCCTTGCATCTTATCGGCGGTTACGTTATGATAAGAAGTAGAAAAATGTCGAAAAAATGTTCCGCCGGAAATGACGGGACGGTGGGGTACAAAATTTATTATGGAAAGAAAATCATTGAAACAGAGAAGAAAGCAGATGCGCCGCAGACAGATGATGCAGAAAGTGTCACGGATTTCCCTGTGTGTGGTAATCGGCCTTCTTTTTCTTGCGCTTATTTGGAAATTTGCAGGCGCGCAGCTTGCAAAAAAAGGAATTGTCTTGAATGAGGAAACAGCCGCAAAGACCGTGAGCGAGGCTGCACCGGAGGCGGAGGACGGATCGGGAAAAGCCGGTATCAAGAAGCTGGCGCAGACTACGCCGCCGAATGAGACGCCGGGCTGGCAGTACAGCTCCTCGGGCTGGTGGTATGCAACTGATGCCACAACGTACTATGTCAACGGCTGGGCAGATATCGACGGAAATCAGTACCATTTTGATTCCAACGGCTATATGGCGACAGGCTGGAAGGCGATCGGCGGAAAAGGCTGTTATTTTGATGATCAGGGCGTTTACCAGCCGGACCGCAACGGTTCGATGATGATCGCGCTGACCTTCGATGACGGTCCTGGTGTCTACACCGGAGATCTTCTCGATACGCTGGAACAGTACGGCGCCAAGGCGACCTTCTTTATGCTCGGAAGCAACGTGGAAAAATACGGTGCAGACGTCATCCCGCGCATGGCGGCGATCGGCTGTGAGCTGGGAAACCACTCCTATGCGCATCCGAATATGAAAGAACTGAGCCTCGACGACGGCCTCGCCCAGTTCCAGATGACCGATGATCTGATCGCCCAGTACAACAATGGCCAGGGAGCATCCGTTGTCCGTTTCCCGTACGGAAACAGCACCGATGAACTGCTCGCATCGATCGGCCGCCCGAGCATCATGTGGGATGTCGATACGCTCGACTGGCAGACAAAAAATGTTCAGTCCAACATCAGCGCAGTTCTCGACAGCGTGAGCCCGGGAGACATCATCCTGATGCATGATATTCATCAGACGACCGTAGAATCGTGTGCGACGATCGTGCCGGAGCTCATCAACCGCGGTTATGAACTCGTGACTGTCCACACACTTGCTGCAGCAAACGGCGTAGATCTCGCAGCAGGACAGACATATTACGGTTTCCACAACGGAACGACAAACGAATAAAAACGATAAAAAGAAAGAACCGCCGGTTCACTCCAAAATGAGAAGTGAACCGGCGGTTCCTGTATTTTATCGAAAAACTTTATTTCATTGCAGCTCTCTTACGAAGTCTGGAATCCAGCTCTTTCTTACGGATACGTAAAGAAACCGGAGTAACCTCAAGAAGCTCGTCCTTGTCGATGAAGTCCAGAGCCTGCTCCAGAGAAAGGATTCTAGGCGGAGTCAGACGCAGTGCCTCGTCGGAGGAAGAAGTACGGGTGTTGGTCAGGTGTTTCGTCTTGCAGACGTTCAGCTCGATATCCTCGGCCTTACCGTTCTGTCCGATAACCATACCAGCGTAAACCTTCTCGCCAGGTCCGATGAACAGAGTACCGCGCTCCTGTGCAGAGTACAGACCGTAGGTAACGGACTCGCCTGCCTCGAATGCGATCAGGGAACCCTGTTTGCGGTATTCGATATCGCCCTTGTACGGTGCGTAATCTTCAAACTCGGTGTTCAGGATACCAGTTCCTTTGGTGGAGGTCATGAAGATTCCGCGGAATCCGATCAGGCCTCGTGCCGGGATTTCGAACTCAAGACGGGTAGAACCATCGCTTGCGCGGCTCATGCCGTGAAGCTCGCCCTTACGCTCGCTGAGGAGCTGGATAACCGTACCGGAGAACTCGTCCGGAACATCAACGTAAGCGATTTCCATTGGCTCGAGTTTGCGTCCGCGTTCGTCCTCTTTGTAGATAACCTCTGCCTTACTTACTGCGAACTCATATCCTTCACGGCGCATGTTCTCGATCAGGACAGACAGATGCAGCTCACCACGGCCGGAAACCTTGAAGCAGTCAGCGGAATCGGTCTCCTCAACACGGAGGGAAACGTCGGTGTTCAGCTCACGCATCAGACGGTCACGCAGGTGGCGGGAAGTTACGTATTTACCTTCTTTGCCTGCCAGCGGGCTGTCGTTTACGATGAAGTTCATGGAAATGGTCGGCTCGGAGATCTTCTGGAACGGGATGGAAACCGGGTTGTCCAGGTCGCCGCAGAGGGTATCTCCAATGTGGATATCCGGGATACCGGAAACGGCTACGATGGAACCGATGCCTGCCTCGGTAACCTCTACTTTTTTCAGTCCGTCAAACTCATACAGCTTGCTGACTTTCACTTTTTTCTTCTTGGTCAGATCATGGTGGTTGACCAGCATAACTTCCTGGTTCACACGGATCGTACCGTTTTCTACTTTACCGACACCGATACGGCCGACATACTCATTGTAGTCGATGGTGCTGATGAGGAGCTGGGTTCCCTCATCCGGATCGCCGGTCGGAGCCGGGATGTATTTCAGGATAGTCTCGAACAGAGGAGTCATATCCTTCGGGGTATCGTTCAGATCGAGTACGGCATGGCCCATTTTTGCGGATGCGTACAGGAACGGACAGTCAAGCTGCTCGTCGGATGCATCGAGGTCCATCAGAAGCTCCAGAACTTCGTCGATGACTTCATCCGGGCGTGCCTCCGGGCGGTCGATCTTGTTGATGCAGACGATAACGGACAGATCCAGCTCGAGTGCTTTTTTCAGCACGAATTTGGTCTGCGGCATAGCGCCCTCGAATGCGTCTACAACCAGAATAACGCCGTCTACCATTTTCAGAACTCGCTCAACCTCGCCGCCGAAGTCCGCATGGCCTGGGGTGTCGATGATGTTGATTTTCGTTCCCTTGTAGTAAACTGCTGTATTTTTGGAAAGAATGGTGATTCCACGCTCACGCTCGATATCGTTCGAGTCCATGACACGTTCCTGAACCTCCTGGTTGGCACGGAAGACACCGCTCTGTTTCAGAAGCTCGTCTACCAGTGTAGTTTTGCCATGATCGACATGGGCGATGATGGCAACGTTTCTTACATCTTCTCTCGTTGTTTTCATTTCTTCATTCCTCTTCCTATGAGTTGACCCCGCCGGATTCGAATTTCAGGCCGGCCGGGAATGTTTATCACAGCACAAAGGCAGGTGCCTTGCCGTTCTGTCTCTGCTGGGATGCCTGCCTATCTGAACTATTATATCACAGAATATAGAAAAAAAACAGGGAAGATGTGACATTTTTTGTATTGCAATGGTAGAAAATACGAAGCGCATGGTGCGGTTTTTACAGAAAGATATACAAAAAATTGGGCAGAATGCTGATTTAAAAAGAAATGGAAAAAATCTGGAAAATTCTGGTTCTGAAAAAGAAATGTGGTACATACATTAGGATTATAGATCAGCAAAGTACCGATCAGAAATAAAAGTTCAAAGAGAAAAAGACAAAGGAAGGGGATTTTCATTATGGCAGACAAGATGATTGAAAACAATCAGGTGGTTATCATGGGAGAGATTGTCTCCCCGTTCACATTCAGCCATCAGGTATTCGGAGAGGGCTTTTACCTCGTCGATGTGATGGTAAAGCGATTAAGCGAATCGCAGGACATCATTCCGGTGATGGTCTCCGAGCGGCTGGTGGACGTATCGCAGGATTATCAGGGGGAGTGGATCTGCATCAGCGGGCAGTTCCGGTCCTACAACCGCCACGAGGAGAAGAAGAACCGTCTCGTGCTCTCCGTATTCGCGCGGGAGCTCAGTTTCGTGGAGGAAGAGGACGATTCCGTCAAGTCGAATCAGATTTATCTCGATGGATACATATGTAAACCGCCGGTCTACCGGAAAACACCTCTGGGAAGAGAGATCGCCGACCTTCTGATCGCGGTCAACCGCCCGTACGGAAAATCCGATTATATTCCATGCATCTGCTGGGGACGGAATGCGCGGTATGCCTCCGCATTCGCCGTGGGCGGCCATGTGCTGATCTGGGGACGCATCCAGAGCCGCGAATACATGAAGCGGATCAGCGAGACGGAGATGGAAAAGCGGACCGCATACGAGGTTTCGGTGAGCAAGCTGGAATACAGCGAGAGCTAGAGCGCGAATGTTACAGTTCGCTGGGGACCAGTGAACTGTAACGTGCGATCCGTTGTTGACAAGAAAATTTAATGATGCTATAGTAAGAGCAGAACTGAAGTGGATAGAGGTCGCATTACTTCAAGAGTACCTTTTCGGATGCCTCAGCAGCAAAAGAAGAAGAGGAAAAGGGAAGGATGCCGAAGGACATCCGGCGCTGAACCGGAATGCTCCTGGGCGCAGGTTGAAAAAATCTGCGACTGTCATCGAGAGATGGAGAGCTATCTGATCATAGATACTGCGTATGTGTGAATTTGGAGGCGATCTTATCGGGGGATGAGGCGCCTCTTTTATATTGCCAGGACATACAGGAGGAAAAAAGAATGTCTATTTTTAAAGGTGCAGCCGTTGCAATTATTACACCGATGACCGAAACACAGGAAGTCAATTATGAAAAACTCGGAGAGATTATCGAGGAGCAGATCGCAGGCGGAACCGACGCGATCGTCATCTGCGGAACAACAGGTGAGGCTTCCACACTGTCCCACGAGGAGCATCTCGATACCATCAAATATACCGTAGAAAAAGTAAACCACAGAATCCCGGTTATCGCAGGTACAGGCTCCAACAGCACCGAGACAGCCATCTATCTGTCCCAGGAAGCAGAGAAATACGGCGTGGACGGACTTCTTCTCGTTTCCCCGTATTACAATAAAGCAACCCAGAAGGGCCTGATCGCACACTTCTCCGCAATTGCCAACAGCGTCAAAGTGCCGATCATCCTTTACAATATCCAGGGAAGAACCGGCGTGAACATCGCACCGGAAACGATCGCTTACCTGTTCAACAACGTGGAAAATATCGTCGCAGTCAAAGAGGCTTCCGGCAATATCTCCCAGGTAGCAAAAATCATGCAGCTCACCGACGGAAAGATCGACCTGTACTCCGGAAACGACGATCAGGTTGTTCCGATCCTTTCCCTTGGCGGAAGCGGCGTCATCTCCGTTCTTTCCAACGTAGCACCGCGTGAGACCCACGACATGGTACAGAAATTCCTGGACGGCGATGTTGCAGGCGCAAGAGAGATTCAGCTCAAAGCCCTGCCGCTCATCGATGCTCTGTTCTGCGAAGTAAACCCGATTCCGGTAAAAGCAGCGCTGAACCTGATGGGCAAAGAAGTCGGACCGCTTCGTCTGCCGCTGACCGAGATGGAGCCGCAGAACCAGGAGCGCCTGGCAAAAGCGATGAAAGACTTCGGAATCAAACTTGCTTAATTTAAAACAGTAAAGAGGGAAAATACAATGGTTAAAATTATTATGCATGGCTGCAACGGCCATATGGGACAGGTTATCACCGGTCTCGTAAAAGAAGATGCAAACGCAGAAATCGTAGCCGGAATCGATATGAACGACAACGGCCAGAACGACTACCCGGTATTCAAAAGCCTGGCAGAGTGTGACGTTCCGGCAGATGTAGTCGTTGATTTCTCTTCCTACAAGGCAGCCGACGCTCTGCTCGATGCATGCTTGGAGAAAAAACTTCCGCTCGTCCTCTGCACCACAGGTCTTACCGAGGACCAGCTGAAAAAAGTGCAGGAGACCAGCAAGGAAATCCCGGTTCTCCGCTCCGCAAACATGTCTCTTGGTGTCAACACCCTGATGAAGCTGGTGCAGGCAGCAGCCAAAGTGCTCGCTGAGGCAGGCTTCGACATGGAGATCGTGGAGAAACACCACAAACTGAAATGCGACGCTCCAAGCGGAACCGCAATCGCCCTGGCTGACAGCCTGAACGAGGCAATGGACAACCAGTACCACTACGTATACGACAGAAGCCAGCGCCATGAGCAGCGTGATCCGAAAGAAATCGGAATCTCTGCTGTACGCGGCGGCACCATCGTCGGCGACCACGACGTGATCTTCGCCGGCCCGGACGAGGTCGTTACCCTGTCCCACAGAGCATATTCCAAGGGAGTTTTTGGAAAAGGCGCTGTAGAAGCCGCAAAATTCCTGGCTGGAAAACCGGCCGGCATGTATGACATGCAGGATGTCATTGCTGCGAAATAAGGCAGAAACAGAAAAATAGAAACCAGAAAGTGCGCGACGAAAAAAGTTGCGCACTTTTTTTAATCTGTTGTATATTTAAGTCAGATAACAGAATCGTTGCGGAGGAAAAAGAAATGGGAAATCTGTTGATTGTGGATGACGAACCGGATATTCTGGAAGGGCTTGAAGAACTGTTCAAATATGAATCAGGACTTGATATTGATGTATCCACGGCCCAGACAGCAGGAGATGCAGTAAAACTGCTTGAAAAAAAGAAATACGATGTTGTGATGACGGATATTAAAATGCCCGGAATGAGCGGAATAGAACTGTTTTATGTGATCAAAGAAAACTGGCCAAAATGTCGTGTGATTTTTCTTACCGGATACCGTGATTTTGACGATCTGTATGAGATTATGCGGAATAAGGATGTGCGTTATCTGCTGAAGAGCGAAGAATATGATGTGCTGATTCAGAATGTGGCAGATGCATTTCAGGAGATCGAAAATATGATGCGCTGTGAAAAGGAGGAATCGCAGAAGCAAAAAGAAGTCCAGCAGGCACAGCGTATATTGCAGAGGAACTTCATGAAAGAGTATCTTTCCGGAAGAAAAGAAGTAAAAAATCTGCAGAATGAACTCGCAAAATACGAGATTCCGCTTTCAGAAAAAGAAAATCTGTTTATCTTTCTGATGAAATTGGATACATATCAGAAAAATCAGGAAAAAACAGAGATAGAGACAGAAGGGATTTTGAAAAACGTCATAGAAGAATTTACACCGCTCAGAATAAAAAGCTATCTGTATCGGGATGATGAGCAGTATTTTCTGCTTTTCTTTCAGCCAAAGCAGTGGAGTACGGAAAGCGTACCTGCGAGAACCTGGAATCGGCTGTATACAAATTTAAAAGGTGCACTGGAATATATACAGGAAAAGCTTCTGGCGAGCCAGAATATTTCCGTGTCCTTTGTTACATGCGATGAGAGATGCTTTCTGACAGATGCGTCAGCATACCGCAGCAGATTGAAACAGGAGGCAATCCGAAATATTGGAAATGGCATGCAGAAAATTATCACAGCAAAAGCATTGCTTCCGATGGGAGATGTGGAACAGATTCCAATCAATATGCAGCTTCAGGTAAAAAAATTAGAAGAAACACTTGAAGCAAAAAATCCGGGAGAGTTTCTGCAGCTGTCACAAAAACTGACACAACGCATCGCAGATGAACAGAATCATAACGGGGAAGAGGCAGCGGAATTATATTACAGCATTGCATTGCTTCTTTTACGGTATATCAACATTAATCATCTGCGGCACAAAATAGAGAATGATATTCGTCTGGAAGCATTGATTAATATAGAGTATCACACAGGACGGGCGGAAGCGGCTGGCTATTTGAACCAAATTGCGGACAGAATAGCAACAGAACTGGAGATTGAAAAACGAAGCAGGACAATGGATGTTCTTGAGAAAGTTACCATGTATATCGAGGATCATATTGGCGAGGATCTGACCCTTACACGCCTTGCAGATATCAGTTACCTGAATCCGTCATATCTTTCGAGAATTTTTAAACAAAAATATGGAAACAGTCTGACGGAATATATCAGCAGCAGGCGGATACAGGAGGCCAAAAAGCAGCTTGCAGAGACGACGAAAAAAATTCATGATATAGCACTTGATGTAGGCTACCTCTCTGTTCCATCTTTTAACCGGGTATTTAAAAAAATGGTAGGTATGTCTCCGGTAGAGTATAGGGATTGCTATGGGGTGAAGAACAATGAATTATAAAAAGAGATCAATCCAGTTCAGACAGATGGCCATGTTTGTTCTGTTTCTGTGCGTTAATTTGATTTTTTCAAGTATTTTGTACCATGTTGCAACTACTTATGTAAAAAAATCAATACAGGATAAGATGAATGCACAGGCAGAATTTTATCTGGAAACACTGGATACAAGAATGGAGAGCACACAGGATATTTTATATAATCTTTTTGCAGATCGTAAACTTGCGTTTTTGATCAGTCCATCGAATCTACTGAGCGATTATGAAATGCGCGATGCTTTTTTGTCGGAACAGGAGAGAATTCAGATGCTGAAGGACAGTAACCCTTTTATCCAATCGGGAACGATCTATCTGCCGAATACAGGGAAGGTAATATCAGACAGCAGAATTGATGAGATGTCAGAGGATGATTATCAGTTTATGAATGATATGCTTCCGTTCAACAATTGCGGAATCACACAGGTGGATGGAGAATTTTATACCGTATCGGCAGGGGTGCCGTATATTGGGGTGAAAGATGTGCCAGATGCATTTATGGTTGTAAAGCTGGATAAAAAGAAGATAATATCTACGCTGCATGCGTTTGATACGATAGAAGGAAGCGGCTCATTTCTGTATAAAGAAAATGCTGACCTGTTTATCGACAGCAATTCAGAAAATGACCATGGCGAACAGGTGCTCGATGCGATAAAAAACAAACTGAATACCATGGAGAATGTTTCCGGTATGATAAAAATACCTGGAGAAAAATATCAGGTTTTTGCAGCATGGTCCGATCTATTCGGGTATTTTGTGCAGTATGTGCCGGAGCAGGAAATCATGAAAAACATTACGCCATACAAATGGCTGATGTTTTTGTATGTACTGGCGGTAGTTACCGTATCTGTTGTTTTTTCCAGAAGAACCAACGATCTTGTACATAAACCGTTAAAAAAATTAGTGGATGCATTTACTAAGGCGGGAGAAGAAGGTCTGACGTTTGAAGGAGCGAAAGACTACGGAAATAATGAATTTGGATATCTGTTTGAAAAGTTTAATGATATGCAGAAAAAGCAGAAATTATTGACGCAGGAACTCATAGAACAGAAAAATCTGGCACAAAAAGCAGAGCTGAAACAGCTGCAGGCGCAGATTAATCCTCATTTTCTATATAACAGCTTTCTGTCGCTGCGAAGCAAGATACGGCGGGAAGATCTTGAGGGAGCAGAACTTCTGGCAGGACACCTGAGTTCTTATTTTAAATTTATTACGCGGAACGATGAGAGCAATATTACGCTGGAAAACGAAGTAGAACATGCGCGGAGTTATACCAGCATTCAGCAGATCCGATTCCGGAACCGAATCCGGATTTCTTTTGGACAACTGCCGGAGCAGTATGCTTCCATAGAGGTGCCAAGATTAATTCTGCAGCCGGTGATAGAAAACGCGCTGCAATATGCACTAGAGGATAAGGTATCCGATGGAATACTGGATATTTCGTTTGTTGAATGTGAGGAGCAGCTCAGGATACATGTGCAGGATAATGGCGAAAATCTGTCGGATGAAAAGATAGAGGAAATTCAAAAACAGATAGAGCAGAAAGAAAGAGTCACCGGAATTGTCAACATTAATCAGAGATTAAAGCTGTTCTTTGGAGAGCAGGCCGGGCTTGGCATAGAACGAAGCAAACTGGGCGGAGCTGATGTGATCATTGTTATTCCAACAAAAAATGTCAAAAGAGCATAAGCGGATAAGAAAGTAAAAATCAGAAAATAGAAAAAACACATGTAAAAAGATAAGATAGGGTTATCAAAAACAAACAGGAGGTAACGAAGAGAATGAAAAAGAAAAAAGTAATATCTGTTTTACTTGTGTTGGCCATGACTGCGGGACTGGCAGCGTGCGGCAGTGAATCTGGTGAAAAAAGTGCAGTCAGCCAGAGCAGCGAAGTTACAGATGACGGGAATGTATTTGGATATGAGAAACCAGTTACACTGAACGTTGGAGTAGCTTATAATTCCGATTTCTCATGGGCACCGGGACAGGATGCGGAAAACAATGACTGGTGGGATCTTTACAAAGAAGAAGGATACAATATGAAGCTGATGTACAATGTCGATGGAACACAGGCAGATACGAAGCGTACAACGGCGATTGCATCAGGAACCTATCCGGATATTATGTTTGTAAGTGGAGCGGATCTTGTAAAATATGCGCAGACGGGAGTGATTGCCAGCATTGACGATGCTTATGAAACGTATGCGACAGATCATCTGAAAGAATACATATCAGCAGGCGGCGACAGCGCATTGGATTCAGCAAAAGTAAACGGAAAATTATATGCAATTCCACAGGTATACGACAACCACAGTGCTGCGATGATGATGTTTATCCGTCAGGACTGGTTAGACAATCTCGGACTTGCAATGCCTGAAACCATGGAAGAGTTAAAAGAAGTTGCAGCAGCATTTACGAATAACGATCCGGATGGAAATGGAAAAAATGATACCTATGGACTTGCATTATGTGGAAAAGACGGATTTACATACTGGTCAGGCCTGCAGGCATTTTTTGAAGGTTATGGAGCAGCGCCCGGACACTGGAATGGACAGTTTTCGTTCATCGAGAAGGATGGAAAAGTAGAATGGGGAGGAGCCCTTTCAGAAGAAATGAAAGCCGGACTTACCGATTTGCAGGAGATGTACAGCAATGGTTCTCTTGCGAAGAATTTCAGCACTATGGATTATAACCAGCTTCTCGAGGATATTGGATCAGGAAAATGCGGAATCTGGTTTGCACCAAACTGGGGAGCAATGGTACCGGCGATTGATGCAATGAAATCAGATATCAATGCGCACATTACGACTGCTAAGATTCCGGATGGAATGGGAGAGGGATCTTCTAAGGCATATATTCCAACCCAGCCCAATGGATACTATGTAGTAAGCAGCAAATGCAGCAACCCGGAAGCACTTGTTAAACTGTCAAATCTTGCAGTAGAGAAGTTCTGCTATCCAGAAAACGCCGAAGAATATGCGAAATATAACGGGGAGACAGGAAAATACAGTGGATGGAAGACAGCATTGATCCAGCTTACTTCGCCAACCGAAAGTATTGACTGCGTAGCAGATATCCATGAAGCTGTAAAGAACGGAAATACGGACAGTTTAAGCGCATCAAGAAAATTATCGGCAGATCCAATTCTTTCTTATCTGAATGCGGTAGAGGATGGAACAATTCAGGATAAACTGGCGGAAGACGATGCAGACGTTGAGACCGGCATCAGCAATTATACTGTTTATGGAGATGATCTTGGAGGCGGAATCACCATGCTCCAGCTGATTGAGGAAGGTGACTTTAATTATTCTGCATATAACTATGTTCCAACGGATGAAATGTCAAATGCATTTTCAACACTGAACAGCATGACAGTTGAGACAATCGTTAAAATTATTACCGGACAGAGTGTAGACAGCTATGACGACTTCCTGAAATCCTGGGAATCTCTGGGCGGCGAGGAATCGACAAAAGAAGCACAGGAATGGTATGATGCAAATCATTCATAAGGAATAGAAGCGGACGGATAAAAAAAGGTGTGCGGTAAAGCGCACATCTTTTTTTAACGAAAAGGCAGAATAAAGGAGTGATGTGTGTATGAAGAGCAAAAAAAAGCAGTCGATCAAGGTGTTTAAAGCACGTCAGCGAAGTTTTCATCTGATGCTGTTATTACCGTGTGTACTGTTGTTTATATTTAACTATCTTCCTATCTTTGGACTTGTTATGGCATTTCAGGATTTTCAGCCGGGTCTTGGATTTTTACATTCAAAATGGGTTGGTCTGAAGAATTTCCGGACATTGATGAACTTACCAAATTTTGCGCCGGCCATTCGAAATACACTGGTGATCGCATTGGGAAAAATTGCAGGTAATCTGGTGGTGCCGATTGTGTTTGCACTCTTATTAAACGAAGTCCGATGCAAGTGGGCCAAGAAAGCAGCACAAACGATTACATACTTACCGTACTTTCTGTCCTGGATTGTTTTGGCGGGCATTTTTATCAACTTTTTATCGCAGGGAAGCACACAGGATGATGCAGGTTTATTAAATACTGTTTTGATGAATCTGAACCTGATAAAAACACCAATTGATTTTCTTGGGAATAAACATCTTTTTCCATGGACCATGATCTTTACAGATATCTGGAAAAACTTCGGCTACAATGCCATTGTTTATCTTGCAGCGCTGACAGGAATTGATCCGGGTCTTTATGAAGCGGCATCCATTGACGGAGCAGGAAGATGGAAACAGACGCTGCATGTTACACTGCCGGGAATCGCTCCGATTATTGTACTTATGACCGTTCTGTCAATCGGAGGTATTTTAAATGCCGGATTTGATCAGATTTTCAATATGTACAGTGCAAGCGTATATGAGACAGGAGACATCATTGATACGCTGGTGTATCGTCTGGGACTGGTCAATCAGCAATATGCGCTTTCCGCTGCGGTAGGATTCTTTAAATCTATCGTTTCGGGAATTTTGATCGTTATATCCTATAAAATGGCAGAAAAATTTGCCGGTTACAGAGTATTTTAGGAAAGGAAGCAGGAACATGAATAAAATAAAAGTTTCACCCAAAAGAAGAGTATTTCTGCTTTTTAATGCAGTCATTATATTTCTTTTTGTAATCATGTGTCTCGTGCCTATTTTAAATGTGCTGGCACAGTCATTCAGCAGTTCCCATGCGATCATGACGAATCAGGTAAAGCTTCTTCCGGTTGAATTTACATTATCCGCCTATAAATTTGTTTTGCAGGATGACAGATTCTGGACAGCCGTACTGGTCTCGCTGAAAAGAGTCATCATCGGTGTGCCTT
>CAVBNJ010000015.1:0-18420 GCA_963596755.1 bacterium | reverse complement strand
GCATTTAAATCCATAACAAAAAAGATTAAGGCGCCGTATGATACAGCGCCTTTTCCTATCTTCCGTTTTCTATTTTTTTATCTTCTCAATCCTGCACTCATGTTCTTTCGTTTTTTTATCATAATTAATTCCAACCAGCAGAATATCTCCTGTATATTGCAGAACAGAATCCGGATATTTTTTGTCCTGGATCTGCTCCAGTGCCGTGTCTGCGTCTTTGTTCCACTTAAGTTCTACCAGCAGCGCCGGATAACCTGTTCTGTATTCCGGTTTTGGAAGATAAACAAAGTCTGCAAAACCGCGCCCGGTCGGCAGTTCTCTTACGGGTTTGAAATAATACTGCATAGAGCTTAAGTATGCAATCGTAAGCACACTGCTCAGTGAATTTTCATCATGATACTGAATCACCGAAGTGTACTCTTGATGAATTCGTTCTATACTATCCGCTACCGCTTTTTCCTCCATATCCAGAGTTGCTTCCAGCAGATCCAAGGATTCCCTCTGAAACGTAATCATTTCATTCCATTTGTTGCGTTTCACCGCATTGTTTAATTCATGCCTGATTTCCTCATTTGGAATAAAAACCTGCTCCCGATCCTGATCGTAAGCCAGATAGCCGAGATGGATCAGATATGTCAGCACATCATCCCGGTTTGCAAAGCTTACGGTATCATTCTGGAAAGAGGTCACGTCTACATCCACGGCGGCCCCCGACATCATCTCGATGATTGCTGAACGCAGTCCGTCAAAATCCATATTGATCAGCGGCACAATTGCTTCATAGCTGCCGGTGTTTGACCAGTAGCTCTTATATTTTCCATTCAGCATCAGGCTGACAACGGCTTTCGGATTATACACCTGACAGCCTTCCAATGAATATCCGTCATACCATGATTTCACCTGTTCATAGCTGCGTCCGTACTCGTCACATAATGCATGCACTTCTTCTTCCGTAAAGCCTACATACGGTGCCATTCTTCCCGCGTCAAGCATCGTGAACTCTTCGAAATTGTTGAGGGCGGACTGCGTCTTTAATTTTTTGATCGGCAGAATTCCTGTGAGATAAGCCAGTGCAATATACTTTGATGGTTCTGACCCTTTAAACATGCCCCGCAGGAAATCAATATATTCTTCCTGTACTTTATGATTCTGCGCCTCATCACGGATCAGAACATCCCATTCATCGATGATGACAACAAATTTATTACCGCTGGCAGCCTTGATATAAGACATCGCACCATAAGCAGTTTTTACAGTATCTGGTATCAGTTCTCCGTATTTTTCCCGCAGCTCCTGCAGAATTCCGTTATTGATATATTCCACAACGCAATCCGCATTCCCTGCATCCATCATGCACCACTGTACATCAAAATGAATCACATCGTACTGATTCAGATGTTTTTCAAAAGACTCTGCCTTGCGAATTGCATAGCCTGCAAACAGTTCTCTGGAATCACAGCCTTTGCTGTAATACGCCGACAACATCTCCGCTGTAATCGACTTTCCAAAACGTCTGGGACGGCTGCTGCAGATAAATTTTGAGGTCGTATTGATTACTTTATTGGTGTATTCCAGAAGCTGTGTTTTATCTACATAGATTTCCGAATGAATGACTTCCGAAAATGTTTCATTTCCCGGATTTAAAAATCTTCCCATGGTGCCCTCCTGTTCACATAAGCTCTGTCTGATAAATGTATTATACACGGAAAGAACTCTGATGGGTAGACTTTATCCTGCAAAAAAATGCTGCACCACAGATTCTCCTTTCTGTGATACAGCATTTTTTCAAACTTTTTTATTTCTAATCAGATATCCAGCGCTGCATGGTATCCCTGGTATACGGCATTTGTAATGGTCGATACGCGTCTTGCATCTCCGATAACACGTACGAACGGCGCGGTATTGCGGAGCTGCTCTACGACGTCGGTTCTGGCTCGCTGGCCTAGGGCGCAGATGACGGTGGTTCCTTCTACGAGGTGGCGCTCACCAGCAGCATCTGTACACCATACACCCTCCGGGGTGATCTCCTCGGCGCGGTAGCCGGTGTGGACGGCTTTGACCTGTTTTTCGATTTCTTTTAAGAGCAGCGGACGGTGACGTACGTTTGCATCCGGGGCGAGGGTGTCGCGCATTTCGACGAGCTGTACTTCTTTGCCTTCCATGCCAAGGGAGATTGCGCATTCGCATCCGGCGAGGCCGCCGCCCATGACAACGACTTTGTCGGAAATCCTGTCGAGGTTGCGGTACAGCTCATTGACAACGACAACCTGCTCGCCGTCCATGCCTTTGATCGGCGGAACGAGCGGGCGGGAGCCTGCGGCGATGATGAGGGCATCCGGGGCTTCTTTTTCCACGTACTCCGGTGTCACCTCTGTGTTGAGGCGGATTTCTACGCCTGCGTTTCTTGCAAAACGCTCGTAGGTCTCGGTCAGTGCGAACATTTCACGCTTGAACGGCAGGGCGATTTCGCTCTTTAAGATACCGCCAAGTTTGTCCTCTTTTTCACAGAGCACAACGCTGTGGCCTCTTCTTGCTGCAGTCCATGCTGCATACAGTCCGCCAGGGCCGCCGCCTGCGACGAGGACTTTTTTCTTCACCGGTGCCGGCTGTACTTCATCGCCCTCCATCTCTCTTCCGATCAGAGGATTGACGGTGCATCGTCTCGTGCCGGTTGCCGCACGCTCTGCCATACAGGTGAAGCATCTCAGGCAGTGCACGATATCTTCGGAACGGTTTTCCATGACTTTGCGCGGCAGAAACGGATCTGCGAGAAGAGCTCTTGCCATGTAAACGACATCGGCTTTTCCGGATGCGATGATCTCTTCCATCTGCGCCGGATCGTTCAGGCCGCCGATCGTTGCGACCGGAATCGAAACGTGTTTTTTGATCTCAGCTGCAAGGTAAACGTTGCATCCGTGATCCTTGAACATCGACGGATGCGTATCGCCGAAGCCTCTCTGATACGTTCCGGCCGATACGTGAAGCAGGTCGATGCGGGACTCGAGTGTCTGTGCGATGCGGACACCCTCTTCCAGATCATAGCCGCCCTCGAACAGCTCGGAACCGCTGAACCGGAACTCAATCGGAAACATCGGGCCGACGGCTGCGCGGACGGCATCGAGTACCTGACAGGCGAAACGGCAGCGGTTTTCCAGGCTTCCGCCGTACTCGTCGGTTCTGTGGTTGAAATACGGGGAGAGGAACTGATTGATCAGCCAGCCGTGGCCGCCGTGGATCATGATCATCTCGAAACCGGCGCGTTTGGCAAGGCCTGCTACCGTTCCATATGCCTGTACGATCTCCTCAATCTGCTCTTTCGACAGTGCGCGGACCGGTACGCCGTCCGGACGTGTCGTGTCGGACGGACCCCACTGGCACATCTCGTGCTGTCTCGTCTTGTCGGTCATGTAGGTTCCGGCATACATACCGGAATGGGACAGCTCCAGACTCGGAACCGCGCCGTGGCGGGAAATTGCATCAGCGGCGTACGTTGCGGATGCGAGGGAATTTAAGACTGCGGTATCCAGATGATACGCATGGGAGCCGTCGGTTGTCGGGTGCACCATGCACTCGCTGACGGTGACAGCTGCAGCACCTCCTTTTGCGCGAAGCTCATAGAATGCTGCGGATTTCGGTCCGATGCAGCCGTCGTTTGTGATGTCGGTTCCGCCCATCGGCGCGGAGAACATGCGGTGCGGGAAGGTCTTTCCGGCGATGGTGATCGGGCTGCAAAGATGTGGGTAATCGTACTTCATTTTGGTGTTCCTCCTCTTTTTCTCATGGTTCCTATCTTATCACGGCCCGCAAAACATGTCAATATTTACATGTTTTATTTTACATGTTTTTTCTGTAGATTTTCCGACGGACCTGTGGTATACTCAGAAACATATAAACAAAACTCGTTTAAAAAATCTATTTTAATAAAGGAACTGAAACTGTACATGGGAACTTTAAAATATGCGATTCTCGGACTTCTGAACCGAAATGAGATGACAGGCTACGAACTGTCGAAAGAATTTGAAACCACTTTGTTTGAATTCTGGAATGCGAAACACAGCCAGATTTACCCGGAGCTCAAAACACTGACCGCCAAAGGGCTGATTCAGTACCACGTTGAGATTACCGGAAATGTACTGGAAAAGAAGGTCTACACGATCACCGATGAGGGACGGCGCGATTTTCAGGAATGGGAGGAAACGCTCTGCCCGGTGCAGACGGCCTCCAAAGATGAATCCCGCCTGCGGCTCTTCTTCCTCGACGGCACTTCGCCCGATTTCCAGCGCCGCTTTCTCGCCGACCAGCTCGCCCAGCATCAGAAGCGGCTGGAGCACCTGCTGGAAAACCAGAAAAAATTTGACGAGATTCCGCCTTCTGATGACCGCGCCTTTTCGGATTATCTCGTCCTGCGCGGAGCCATTTACCGCGAGGAAGCTACGCTGCAGTGGATGAAGGAATGCATTGCACTCAGCGAGGAACGGCTGGCGAAAGCGGAACCTCAGAAATAGCCTGCGCAGCTTTTTCAAATACAACCAAAAATGCAGAGAACCTGTTTTTCGGCTCTCTGCATTTTTTATAAAATTTTTATTTACCCATTGCTTTCTTAATCGCTCCGAGCAGCTCCTCATACGTCTCATACGCCGGAATCTGCGGATAGTCGGCTTTGATCTTATCCGTCGAGCGGAACAGGAAACCTGCCTTGCTTGCCTGAATCATGCCGAGATCGTTGTAGGAATCTCCGCTTGCGATCGTCTCGAATCCGATGGACTGCAGTGCTTTTACAGTTGTGAGCTTCGACTGCTCAACTCTCATCTTAAAGCCTGTGATCTCGCCGTCGTCTGCGACTTCCAGCGAGTTGCAGAACAGGGTCGGATAACCGAGCTTTTTCATCAGAGGTGCAGCAAACTCTGTGAAGGTATCGCTGATCAGGATCACCTGGGAGAAGGTGCGCAGTTCGTCGAGAAATTCTCTTGCGCCCGGCAGCGGATCGATCTTCTCGATCGTGGCCTGAATTTCTTTTAATCCAAGACCGTGCTCTTTTAAGATTCCAAGTCTCCATTTCATCAGCTTGTCGTAATCCGGTTCATCGCGTGTCGTTTTTTTGAGTTCCGGGATTCCGCTTGCCTCCGCAAATGCGACCCAGATCTCCGGTACCAGTACGCCTTCTACATCCAGACATGTAATATACATTGTTATGATCCCCTTTCTTTTTACACAGCATCACTTTACCACACTATATCACAGAATGCGCGTCTCTGCAATTTCTATTCTATGTAAAAATACAATCAAATACAGCCTTCCCTGAGTATTTTCCCCAAAGAAGGCTGTATATTTTAAATAAAATTCAATTCTTATCTGTTTTTCAGCGCATCCCTGATCCGGTCGAGTGCCTCGGTCAGTGTTGCCCTCGGGCAGGCGATGTTGATCCGCTGGAAGCCGCGTCCGCAGTCTCCGAAGATCTTGCCGCTGTCGAGCCACAGCTTCGCCTTGTTGATGATCAGATCCTCGAGTTCATCAACCGAAAGTCCCGTCTCACGGAAATCGAGCCATACGAGGTAGGTTCCCTCCAGCTCAATCATCTTCACGCCCGGAAGCTGCTCCTCCACGTACTGTTTTGTGAATTCCGCGTTCGCCTTCACATAAGAAAGCATCGCCTCATACCACTCTTCGCCCTTATTGTACGCCGTCTGGCAGGCCACAAGCCCCATCACGCCAAGCTGGCTCGTTCCGGCTGCGTCGAGCTGTTTCTGGAATTTCGCGCGGAGTTCCGGGTTGGCGATAAAGATATTCGACATCATCATGCTCGCCAGGTTGAACGTCTTGCTCGGCGCGGTACAGGTGATCGTGATATCTTCGTACTCTTTTTTGATTCCGGCGAACACCTGATGCTCGCCCTTGAAAATGAAATCCCCGTGGATCTCATCGCTTACAACCGTCACTCCATACTGCACGCAGAGATCGCCGATCACAGTCAGCTCCTCTTTCGTCCAGACTCTTCCGACCGGGTTGTGCGGGTTGCAGAGGAAAAAGAGCTTCACGTTTTCGGATTTCAGCTTCTCCTCAAAATCAGCCACATCCATATGATAGCGGTTGTCATCCCCGAGCACCAGCGTGCTGCTGACCACTCTTCTGCCGTTATCTGCGATAACCTCGGAAAATGGATAGTAAACCGGCGACTGGATCAGCACCGCATCTCCCGCTTCCGTGTAAGCTTTGACTGCCATCGCAAGCGCAAATACAACGCCCGGTGTTTTGATCAGCCACTCTTCTTTCGGCTCCCAATTGTGATGGCGTTTCATCCATCCCGCAACTGCCTCAAAATACGGGGTCTGCACATCGCTGTAGCCGTAAATGCCCATTTTTGCACGCTCCACCAGCGCATCCTCAATATAGGAGGATGTCTCAAAGTCCATGTCTGCCACCCACAGCGGCAGGACATCGGCCGGCATGCCGCGTTTTACTGCGAAGTCATATTTTAAACAGTCTGTATTTCTCCGGTTGATGATTCTGTCAAAATCAAGATTTCTTTCCGCCATTTTTCTCTTCCTCAATTTCTGCAAAAACCTTCTCAAGCTCGCCGATCAGGTCTTCGATATTTTCAATTCCAACGGAGAAGCGAAGGGTGCTCTCCGTAATTCCGTTCCGCTCACGGATTTCCTTCGGCACATCCGCATGTGTCTGCGTGGTCGGATATGTCACGAGTGTCTCCACACCGCCGAGGCTCTCTGCGAAACGGATCATTCTTACTTTTTCCAGAATGGCAAGAGCAAACTCTTTGCTCTCAAGCTGGATTGTCAGCATGGCCCCAAAGCCTCTTGCCTGTTTTTTCATCACCTCGTGACCCGGGTGATCCGGCAGTCCCGGATAGATCACTCTTGTGACAGCTTTCTGGTTTTTCAGCCATGCGGCGATCTGTTTTGCATTCTCCTGGGAACGCTCCATGCGGATGCCTAAGGTTTTCATGCCGCGCAGTACCAGCCAGCAGTCAAACGGAGCCAGGCCTGCACCAGTCGTCTTGATCAGGAAACGCAGTTTCTCCTGGATATCCTCACGGTTTGTCACGATAAAGCCTGCCAGCGTATCGTTGTGGCCGCTTAAATATTTCGTGCCGCTGTGGATGACAACGTCTGCGCCGAGATCGAGCGGATTCTGGAAGTACGGGGACATGAAGGTGTTGTCCACGATCAGAATCAGGTTGTGGCGTTTTGCGATGTCTGCCATCTTCCGGATGTCGGTGACATTCATCATCGGGTTTGTCGGGGTTTCGATGTAAATTGCTTTTGTATTTTCTTTCACATAGCTCTCCACGTCGTCACGGCAGCAGTCGATGCTGGAAAACTCGACGCCGTTTTTCTCGTTGACGTTGTGGAACAGACGAATGCTGCCGCCGTACAGGTCGGAATCCGCAATAATGTGGTCGCCCGGACGGAACAGTTCCATCAAAAGAGAGATCGCTGCCATGCCGGAGCTTAACGCGAATGCGTCAATTCCGTTTTCCAGTGCTGCCACCATCTTCTCCAGATGCTCTCTGGTCGGGTTCTGCAGTCTGCTGTAATCAAATCCGGTGCTCTGTCCTACGCCCGGATGCGCATACGTTGCGGTCTGATAAATCGGGTAGCTGAGTGCGCCGTAGTGGCTACACTGTCCC
Source organism: bacterium (assembly GCA_963596755.1). Lineage (GTDB taxonomy): Bacteria > Bacillota > Clostridia > Lachnospirales > Lachnospiraceae > Fusicatenibacter. Next base: position 10,775 of record CAVBNJ010000015.1, on the reverse strand, counting down.
TCGTCCTCTTCTAAATGGATACATTTTGTGTCAATTCCTCTTGCCATATGAATAATCTCCTGTATTTCGTAAATTTCTTTGTTTTCTTTCTATACTAATCTGATAGGTTTTGTAACGTAACCTATCATAACAGAAAATGCGGCGTTTGTATATTCCCTTTTTTCTTTGACTTGTTATAGTTATTTTCTATAGCCAAACTGCAAAAAGGACAGCAGGCGAGAGAAAATCTCCCGGCTGCCGCCCTGTAAAGATCCATTTTTAATTTCAGATGATCTCCGCACAGATCGGATAATGATCGGAAAGGCACACCCCGTCCTTCTGCTCCGTCCATTTCTCTACATTTCTGTACTCCCAGTCCCCTTTGAGGATGATGTAATCGATCGAGCACTGCGGATCGTTCGGATCGTCTCTGTGGAAGTTATGGAAGGTAATGCCGATTCCCTCCGTCGCATTCACGAGGCCGGCGGTCTCTTTCAGCGGTTTCATCTCCTCGCTGTCCGGCTCTGCGTTGAAGTCGCCGTTGAAAATCACCGGCACATCGGCAAAGAGTTTTTCCTGCTCCAGATGCGCAAGAATCTGTTCCAGTCCCAGCTTTCTCGCCTCGGCACCCTCGTGATCCAGATGCGTATTGATCACGCGGAATACTTTTCCGGTCTCAAAATCCTGAAATACCACATCCGTCGCGGTACGCGGACAGATGCTCTGCACCTCATAGCGGGATCCCGGTACGTACGGTGTCGGCGACAGCCAGAACGTCTCCAGGCTTACGATCTGAAAACGGTCTTTCCGGTAGGCAATGATCATCGCCTCGCCGTCCAGCTTCTCTCCTCTTCCGCATCCGACGATATAATACTCTGTCAGATTTTCCTTCAGCCAGGCTGCCACATGCGGCAGCACCTCCTGAAATCCGATGATGTCCGGTTTCTCCTGATTGATTTTTTCCAGAATTAAAGGTTTGCGGTAAACAAAATTGTTGTTTCCGTCCTGTCCGAAATCACAGCGGATATTGAATGTTACGAATTTCATGGTAAAAACCCCTCTTTTCATTTATTTTTTCTTCTTTTTCTCCACACGGCGCAGGCACGCATAGCGCAGCTTCAGCCGCATTTTCCAGCTGCAGTCCGGCGTCGGCTCTGTCAGCTTTTCCAGAAAATGATTCAGCGTCCGCTCCTCGTAAGGAGACAGCAGCACTTCGCCGTAAACATGTTTCTCGATCAGATGGCAGACACGCGTATATTCGCCCGGCTCGATTTCAGGAAATCTGCAGGCAAGCTCTGCATCGGTCGCAGCTGTTTCCCAGCCAAGACCGGCATCCACGCCCCACAGCTGAAGATACTGGTAAATCCTTGCCTCTGTTCTGCGGATCCGTTTTCCCGGCCGCTCTTTCTGCTGTTTCTTTGCCACCGGTCCAAGACAGATGATCCGCGCCGCTTCCGCCGCAATCACAAGCAGCGTCAGCAGAATCAGGAGCACCGCAAGGAATCCGAGCAGAAACAGGGAAATACTGCGCAGTACCGGAAGAACAGCGTCGCCCGGTGTACTCTTCCTGTTTTCCACACCGGTGATCTGTTCGGCCGCCAGAGAATTATTTTCCAGCGCCACGTTCTTCTGCACCGATTCCGGGCTTCCCACCATTTTCTGAAGGGATGCCACATTATAGTAATAGCCCGGTGTCACGTCCACCGGAAGCCAGCCGATACCATCAAAGTAAACCTCCGCCCACGCATGGGCATCATTTCCGGTCAGCTCCGTCTGTCCCTTTTCGCCGATCGCAGCCGATTCAGAAAGGAAGTACCCTTCTACGTACCGCGCCGGAATGCCCTTCGCACGAAGTGCCTCTACAGCAGTCGATGCGTAGAGCATCGCATTTCCTTCTTTCGATTCCTCGAGGAACCATAAAATGGGATCTTCCTCTTCCGGAATCTCGCCCGGATGTTCCACATAGCTGACGCGGCTTTCCAGCACCTTTCGGATCCGGCTGACCGCACTGTAAATGCCGTCCGTCTCCGATCCGTCATCGGCCCAGAAAACTTCCTGCATTTTGTCATACATCGCCTGGTCGACTGCCGTGTAATTGTTGTAAACAAAGGTACGGTAAACGGATTCTGCCTCGCTGTATGCTTTCTGCTCATCCGTCTCCGGGTTTTCTACCCAGGAAGCTGCGACCATAAGCTCGGCCGGGCGGGAAGATGACAATTCTGTCATGCCGTAATTCTTTTTTCCAAACAGCCCCTTTGCGGCCAGGAACTGATCTTTTTTCTCCGATGCCGCGCTGCGGGTCGATACCGTCTCGAGCGAAGCAGGCGCATAAAGATAATAACGTGATGCTCCTGTGTTTTCCACATAAACCCGGTTCACTTCCGGCTTGCCGGCAGCATCACCGAGCGCATAATACTGCGCGGTCTGTGTCAATGGATCAAAGTCTTTGTCCGCCAGCCATTCCAGCATACCGGATGATGTTCCGCGGTATGATTCGCCGGAAAGCGGTTCCCATACGCCGCCGGCATACGTTCCGCCTACATACCCTTTGAAATACAGGTTTTTCTTCTGTTCAGAACTGATCGTCAGCGTTGGTTCCTCTCCTGTATGAAGTTTGTCTGCTTCATACAGATTTCCTTCTGGAAGTCCATCCTTTCCGTACCGTATCTCATAAATTTTCTGTTTCGTATCTCCCCGAAGCTGGGTAAAAAACTGAATCTCACCCTGCGGAAGCAGCATTGCCGGAAGCAGAAATACAAGAAGACATGCCGCCAGTCCCACGCAGTTGCTCTTCCACTGCGCATGCGATTTGCTTCCCACTCCAAGTCCGATCATTCCTGCACTTAAAAATGCCGCCGACACCGGATGAAAAACATCCAGAAGAAGCGGAATCAGAATGCCTGCCGCGCAGATCAGCGAGCCTATGTTGCGGTGCTTTCTCCGAAGCAGCAGGCTCCAGAGAACTTCCATTCCAAATACCGATACGACGATCGTAATCGCCCAGATTTCTCTTGTTCCGGCGATTGCCGTGTACGCTGCCGTGCCGCCGTCACGCGCTGCACTCCAACGTTCCGCCGCGATCCGCCAGAACCCCTGCAGTCCGCGGATGCTCTGCGGAATTCCGACAAGCAGCCACACGGCCAGAAAAGCAAGGTACTGGATTCCATAGACTTTTTTTGTTTTCTCTTTTACCACCTCTGCCACGCAGCAGAAGATGATGCCGAGCGCAAGTCCGATCATCACCACGAAGTGGCCCGGCGCTGCATCACCCCAGATGTTCTGCAGCATCTCCATGATTCCAAACGCAATAAAGAATACCGGGATAATTGCTGTGATGCCGGACAGTTTTGTTCCCTCTGGAAGAATTTCCATTGTGGGAATCTGTTGTTTTTGATTGTTTAATTTCTTCATCCTGGCTCCTAGCATATGATTCTCTCGCATTCCCCGGCTTCCTGCCTGCTTGGCAGTTCCAGACGTTCGCACGTTCCGGCTGTGCTGGTTTTAATATGTTCCGTCTCCGTTGCCGCAAGCACCGTGACATCGATTTTTCCATTCAGTGCGCCGGGATTCGGCATATCATCGCCGGCGGCAAAGAGAATCAGTTTTGTAAAGCGCTCTTCCAGATGATCCATCTCGAAATAGCGCAGTCCGGTGCCGCTCATTTCCTGCACCGGCACGCTGAGCCACAGCGCAACGAGCTGCTGAAACATACTGCGGTTTCTTACTTCCTCAATTTTCAGCCCCTGCGGTGTCGGAAACGCAAAACCAAAGGCCGCATTTTGCCGCAGCAGCTCCTCACCGAGCGCAATCGCATAGCCGATCGTAGCATTGATCTGCTCCGCCGCGTGTTTCTGTTCCAGCTGATTTCGTCCGAAGTCCGGCAGCAGCACCGTGTTGTAATGCGCAGGATCGCTCGCCTGGCGCAGGATCAGATTGTCCGTCTTGCTCGACAGTTTCCAGTGAATCGAACGAATATCGTCACCCGGTACATAATCCCGGATATCAAACATTTCGCTCGGATCGCTTCCTTTTCGGTTCTGCACCATTCCGGTGTACTTTGGAATTCCGGCAGCCGCGCGGGAAAGCTGTACCTGCAGCCGGCGGCGTTTCGGATAAACGACGGCGCTCGCAAGTTCCAGTGTCTCAATCTCCACGCAGAACAGTCTTAAAAAGTCATACGCCCGAATCCCGCTGCATGTGACCTCAATTTCTCCGCAGAGCGGAACCGGCTCTTTCAGCTTAAAACCATTCGTCCGGCCTGAGAGCGGCAGGATCAGCCTTGTCTGCTCTGTCGTCTGAAACATCTCGTTCTGAATGGCGAGATCCATCTGTACGTAGCGCAGAAACCATGGATTCTTCGGCGTTCTGACCGTAATTTCAAACGGGAGCTCTTCTCCGCCCCGCACACCTTTTCCGACTTTCAGCCTTACTTCCACATTTTTGCTTTCCTGATGCATGCCGATTCCGACCACAATCGCAACCAGAATCAGAACCACACCGGCATAGAGAAGAAACGGCTCGCTGAAGAAAAAGACAAGCGAGAGAACGACGCCCGTCGTGAAAATATACCCCAGTCGATTTTTCCACATAGCGGCCTACCTCTCTGCTTCCGGTCTTACCTTCATCATAATCTCCTCGAGGAGTGCTCTCGCCGTCAGACCGTCTACCTGTGCCTGCGGGCGGAGTACCAGACGATGTGCGCAGACATCGCAGAAGATTCTCTGTACATCCTCCGGAACGACGTAGTTGCGCTCGCGGAGAACGGCTCCGGCACACGCCATGCGTACCAGCGCCTGAACGCCTCGCGGAGAAATACCAAGCTCGATCAGCGGATGGTTTCTCGTCGCCTCACAGAGACGGATCGCATAGCTTAAGACAGCGTCCGTCATTTTAACAGAACTCAGATAATCTCTTACTTCCATGATATTCTGTGCTGTCGTCACCTCGCGCAGATCGGCAAGCGGATTGCTGTATTTCTGGGAGTGAATGATCTTCATCTGGTTTTCCAGGCTCGGATAGCCGATGGAAAGGCAGACCATGAAACGGTCGAGCTGTGACTCCGGCAGCGGCTGTGTTCCGGCGAAACCGAGCGGGTTCTGCGTTGCAATGCAGATGAACGGTTCCGGCAGCATGTGGGTTACACCGTCCACGCTGATGGTATGCTCCTCGAGCACCTCAAGGAGTGCCGACTGCGTTTTCGGCGAAGTACGGTTGATCTCGTCCGCCAGAAGAAGCTGGCAGTTGGCAGCTCCGTCGCGGTACTCGAACTGGTTTGTCTCGCGGTTGAACATGTTAAAACCGGTGATGTCCGCCGGAAGGGTATCGGTGGTGAACTGGATTCGCTTGTGGGAGAGTCCCAGCACTTTGGAAAAGGCAACCGCCAGGGTTGTTTTTCCGACGCCGGGGCAGTCCTCGAGAAGGACGTGTCCTCCGGCGTAGATGGTCATCAGAACCTTTTCTACGATTTCATTCTTTCCGATAAAGGCCTTGTTGACCTCTGCAATAATCTGTCTGGACTGCTCCACTATCATTCCTGTACTTCCTCCTCATCTGCGGCTCCTGTTTCGGACTGTACTGCCGTTCCGTCTTCTGCCGCGCTCTCTGCTGTTTCTTCTGATTCCGGTGTTTCTTCTATTGTATCGATTGTATTTGTTGTATCGGCTGTGTCTGCTGTATCGTTTGTATTTGCAGCATCGATATTATCTGCTGTATCGCTGCCATCTGCCGCATCCTCTTTCGAATCTGCTGTGCCATCCGCTGTATTATTTCCATCGGCATTTCCATCATCATCAGCATCATCCGCATCGCTGTCAACTTCCGGTTTCTGATCCGGCTCTTCCTGCGGATCTTTTTCCTCCGTATCCTCTGTTTTCGACGGAGTCTGAGTTTCCGCATCTGCTGCTGCGGCTTTCTGTTCTTCTGCCGCTTTCTGCTCTTCTGCCGTCTTTGCCTCTTCGGCAGCTTTTGCCGTCTCCAGCAGTCCCGGCAGATCTCCGACCAGTTCGGATGCATCGGAAATCGGATCGAGATCCATCATCGCGCGCAGGCGGTTTTCCACGGCAATCAGCCGTTTTCCGGTCTCCTCGTAAACTTCAAGATCCGTCGGCTCCGTTCCGTCTGCGGAAAGTTCACTTCGGATATCTGCAATCATCTCATCCAGATCGTTGTAGCCTGCCATCGGGTACATCCATGCGTTGATGTATTCATCCTCCGCGCCGAATGCCACCATCAGCTCAATCTTACTCTCATCATCACCGAAGCGGAACGGCTCTTCCTTCGACCATCCCAGCAGCGGCATCGGCGTACCGCTCTCAAAATAAACATAAAAACGGTTATTCTTCGTTCCGTTGAATGCATTCGAGTAAAGACCGGCAATGTAATCCGGCACGATGACACCCTGCAGATTCGCACAGTCGTGGAACATGCCCGTTCCGATGTAATCCGGGTACCATCCATCCGGCAGATCCAGATCCGGGCCGGACAGATAAAGGAATTCCGTCGTGGACGGCGCACCGACCATCGTAACCCAGCCATAATCGACACGGTACGGATAAAAATCAGTCGGCTCGGAAACCGTCTCGATTCCAAGTGTTCTGCGGATACAGTTTTCTTTTTCCGTCAGCGTCTCTTTTAAGATCCGGTCGACCTCTTCATCCGTCGGGAATTCCCAGGTCTCCCAGTTCATGTTGTTCCACTGAATATCGGTCCACATCGTCTGATATGCTGAGTCATCTCCGAAACTGTAGTAGCCCGCGTACAGATACCGCCATGCTTTGATATAATTTTCCTCCGCGCCCTCCGGTATATTGAGACGCAGGCGTTCGGACTCTTCCTCCTGGCTCCAGTCATAATTGAACTGGAATCCCATACTGCCGTAGATACCGATCGACGGCGCATAGTAGTCAGCAAGGGTAATCTCGGAAAGTTCCTCACAGCCGGTAAACATTCCTGCAAAAATGGTCGTCGTTGCGCCAAGATTTCCAAAGGACGCACTGCGCAGACTGGTGCAGTTCTGGAAAGCTGCCTCGTCGAGATAAACCGCTGTGCCAGGTGCTTCCACACTCTCAATATTCGGGCATTCTGCAAAGGCATACGAGCCAATATAAGAGTTCTCATTGAATACAAGATCGCCGCCGACCGCAGAATTCTGGAATGCTCCCGCATCAATCGCCCACAGATTTGGGCTTGCCGACCACTCTACATGGTAGGAACCATTGTAGGCAAACGTTCCTTCAAACGCGCTGCGGAAAATCTCGATCGTCGTATCCGGCAGTTCCACCTCGTCGGACAGAATCAGACCTGAGCGAAGTGCCAGCCACATGCCGGACTCCTCGTTTGTTCCGTAAAGAACGCGGGTGTTTTCACCGACAACCGCCATATCGTAACCGGAGACATTCGAATCCTCTGTAAACCAGAGCGACGAATCCGGGTATCCCTCGGAATTGGTCGGCACATAGAAATACGAGTTCCCATAGGAATCCACAATCTGCGGATTATAACCCTCTGCCGCCGTGCACTCCATTGCATTAAATCCGGCAAAACGAAGCGAAGTACAGCCGTCCAGCGACTGGTTTCCGAGCGCAATCGTGTCGGTGCTCCGGCTTAAGATACCCTGAAGTGAAGTACAGTTGTAGAAGGCCCGATAGCCGATGGATTTCACGCTCTCCGGCAGGGAAACCCACTGCAGACTCGTACAGTTGGCAAACGCCGCGTCGCCGATCGCAGTAATCTCCACTTCGGTTCCATCCTCTGCCATCACCACGCCGTCAAATGCAGTTACATCCGAAGGCGCGCTGATCAGTTCTCCGGTCACCACGCCGTTCTTCTCTGTGCTCGCGTAGTGATAGCCCTCTTTCGAGATGCCGACGAGTTCCAGCGTAATCTCTTTTTCCGCACCGGCCGCCCGAAGCTGTTCTTTTAAAACATGGTACTGCGTCATGGTATAGCAGCGGACCGTATCGATGCCGCTCTTTGCCAGCGCGTTTGCTTCCAGCGATACCGTCTCTCCGCTCTGCGGCAGAACGAGTGTCGTCACATTCGGCGCATTGATAAAGGCGAAATCTTCGATCGTCTCAATATCATCGGAAAGCTGGATGCTTGTTCTGTCCGCCTTTAAGACGCGGCGCAGGGATCCCTCGCTGCTCACGATCATATCGTCTTTTACGGTGTAAGTTACATCCGGCTCTTCCTCGGATGCCACGCAGTTGTCCACACCTTTTCCGAGCGCATCGCTGTAGTTCTGCAGGAATTCCTCGATCATCTCATCTTTGATGACAATTTTGCAGTGATTCAGATACTCATAGTTGGCTTCCGGAAGATCCTCAAAACTGTCCGCTTTTAAGTGCAGTTCCGAAATCTGATTCTCGACACTGATGTGAATTTTCGTGATCTCTTTGGCAGCCGTCACGGTTTCTGCCTCATATGGGATTCCGATCAGCTCTGTGCCTGCCTTGTTGGTCAGGATGCCTTCTTCGTTCGACGCATACACAGGGTTGTTTTCATCCACCTGATAGCCCTTGTCGACCCGGAGGCCGTCGTCCAGCGTCTCGATATAATATACCGTATCCGGCACAACGAGATAGTCAGCGGCAAGACCGGAATCCGGATCAATGCTGATCGCCTGTACGTATTTCGGAACGTTTAAGGTGGTGCAGCGGTGTTTCTCTTTCCAGCCGCTTCCAGAAGCCGCTGCCAGAGAAGAAAAGCCGCTTTCCTGATAATCGGTCAGTGTCTGAAGATAGACAAGGTTCGTGTAATCATCGTCGACTTCCATATCTTCCGACATCCAGAAATGCTTCATCTGCACCGTATAGCGGGAATCGAGCGGAACCATGTCCTCCGGCTCGAGAATGTGGCGGCCGCCGTTGGCATAATAAAACCACGGAACAAGCTCGCCGTCCTCCGACCAGCCCGGGAACAGACTCGTGAGCTGCGTATCGTTTCCCAGCAGATACGACTGGTATAGAAACAGATTCATCTTCTCTCCGTCCGCCGGATGCTGCTCTTCATTCAGAATTTTACTCGTATCAAGGACCGTTTCTCCCTCCTGCACTGCCTCGGAAAGAATGAAGACACGGCTTGACTCTACTACATAGTTAATATCTCTCTGATTCCAGCTGGTATCGTCCGTTGAAAAACGGTACTGCACCCGAATCATCATCTGATTGATGCTTGCGTCTCCGGATGGAATGGTAACCGGGAAATTGTTTGTCCACGTTTTTCCTCCGTCAAAGGAAACAGCATCAATCCGGATATATTTGTCCAGATCGTCGGCACCCCAGACATAACGGGTTCCATCTTCTCCAATCACATAGGTGTCGAGGACATTATAAATCTGTTTCTGGTCAATCGTCTGGCCGCAGTAAAGGTTATCCGCACCAACTCCAAACTGCTGATTGATCAGCACACTGCCGACGTCATTCTCTGCTTCATTTGGTTTCTTGGAAGGTACGATGCCGTCCTGATACGGCTTTGTCGTCACTCCGGTAATCAGTCCGTCGCTTGGCTGCCCCTTCGAAGTTTCCGGATCTTTTACTGTATTGGAAGGCCGTGTCGGCTGACTCGGTGTCGTGGTCGGTTCCGGTGTGACCGATGGTTGCGGTGTTTCCGTCGGATTCGGCTGCAGGCCCGGTGTGGTACTCGGTGCCGGTGTCACGGACGGTGTGAGCGGATCCTGGACACCGGAATTGGACGGTGTTGTCGTTCCGTTCGTATTTCCGTTTCCGCTGGTATTTCCATTATTTCCAGCCGGAATCGTTCCGTCGTTTCCGCGGATCGTCATATCAGCATTGTTCGGATCATCCGTCACGTGATACGTTTCGTCCGGCTGATTCGGCTGTGTACTTTCTGTTTCCGTCGTCGGCGCACCGTTGGATTTTTTCTCTTCCTGGCCGTTGTTCTGGCTGTCATCGATTCCAACCGTCGTGTCATTTCCCGTGTCCTGCTGCACCGTCTGATCTTCAAACAGGTAATCTGCCTGACTCTGCAGATCCGCTCCCTGATCCTGCTCATCGTTCTTGTGCTGCAGCAGACTGCTCTCTTCCTTCGAAGGCGAATCCTGGTGCTCGAGCGCATTTTCATCGTTTTCAAACACGACCTTGTTCGCCTGGAAATCCTTCCTGCCGTCGGTCGGTGTAAACGCCATCCCCTGTTTGTAGGCGGAAACCATTGCTACCGTTCCCGCTGCGATAACCGGAACCGCCGCGATTGCGATTCCTGCTTTCTTCTTATCTATCTTCTTCATTTCTTACCCCTGTTTTTCTCTGAGAAATACTCCCACGCTGCGCTGCAGCGCTTCAAAGTCAACCGGTTTGGTATAATGTCCGTTCATACCGCTCTCGATCGAAAGCCGTTCGTCTTCGGTGAACGCATCGGCGGAGAGCGCAAAAATGAGGATGCTCTCTGCATCCGGCCGATCCAGCGCACGGATCGTTCTGGCAGCCGTGCGGCCGTCCATCACCGGCATCTGTACATCCATCAGAATAAAGTCGTAATAGTTTTCCGGATGAGACGTAAACTTGTCGACCGCAATCTGACCATTTTCTGCGACGTCGACCTCGGCTCCCATCTCGTTTAAGAATTCCACGGCAACGAGCGCATTGATCTCATTGTCCTCCGCCATCAGAATGCGGCGGCCGCGGAAGGCATTTTCATTTTCTTCGTTCTTTTCGGTTCCGGCACTTCCTGCGATTGCCGATGCAGACGTTTCTGCTTCTTCCGGCTCTGCCACTGGAAGACTTAAAAATACCGTAAAGTCAGAGCCCTCGCCCGGCTTACTCTTTACGATAATCTCGCCG
>CAVBNJ010000014.1:0-18694 GCA_963596755.1 bacterium | reverse complement strand
GGTCAGTTTCACCGAAAAGGTCCGGATTTCTCCCATATTGAATACGCGGTAGCGGTCCGTGCGGGAAATATTTACAGCATGGCGGTAGCGGTACAGCATATCGTAATGAACATAGTTGTACAGGTAAATCTGGCTGCGGTTTTCCTCCGGCTCCGTGCTGATAAAGTAGCCGTCCCCCTGCTTCACCAGACGGGAACCCATTCTCCCGAGCAGCTGCAGCGCAGTGCAGACCGCCTTTGGAATGCCGTTCATTGTGAACAGGCCGAAACCTCCGTGATACGTTTCCCCAGCCGGAAATACTTCATCCAGCCGGTCATTGACCGAGAAATACGCAATGCCCTGCAGTGCCTCCTCATTTTCCAGAAGATTCTTAAACAGCCATGCCGCCTTGTAGCAGGTGTCGTTGCACAGATCCCTCTGCCAGATGTTGCTGCTGCACTCATCCACCAGAACGGGAAGCGCGCCAAGTCCTGCCTTCTGCAGCAGGCCTTTTACTTTCTCCGTGCGGTTCCGCAGGAAATCCGGGTCGCGGCTCACAATCATATTGACGCTCTCGTTGTTCTGAATCAGATTCAGCTTCTCCTCTTCTTCTCCATAGATCACCGTCGCAAACGAGCGGAATGCAAAGATTTCCGGCACGCATTCTTTTTCCTTCATGGTTTCGATAAATGTCTTGAGATGTTCCTCCGGGCCCAGGCCAAAGGAAAGGCATGTTACGAGATCCGGGCTCACACGCTTCATCTCATCGTACGACGCTTTCCACGTCTCAAAGAACCCATTCCCTCCATCGATCGTGATCGCATCTCCGCTGATCCACGGATTGAAAATCCAGCGCCGCATCTGATGGAGTCCGTACCGCTCCTTTAAATGCCCCATCAGGTTTCGGATCAGCACACGCCACTGATCCAGATCCCGCGGAGGACTGCTCGGCGCCGGGCGCATCGTTCTTCCCGGATCCGTTTTTGCCAGCAGCAGCGGCATATGGCCGAATTCCAGCAGCGGCTTTGCTCCCGTGGAAAGGACGAAATCGATCACCTCATCAATATAGTTCCAGCAGAACTGAATCTCTCCCCACATGTTTCGCCGCAGCACACACATGTCGTCATCGAGAATTCCTTTTACGCGGATCAGCTCATAGCCGAGCTCCTGCACCAGCTGTTCCAGCTCATCCTGCACCTCGCGGTTCAGCACGCTTGCCGCATAGCCGGCATTGATCACACGCTTCCAGTGGCCGGCCACTCTTGGTTTCCGTCCGTTTACTGCCGCTGTCACAGAAACGGCGCTCTCATTTGTCGTCTCAATCTCCTGCTCCGTGACCGCCGCATACTGCAGAAGACTCTGAAAAATGTCATGGTCTGCCGCAGTTTCTTCCCGCTCGTTCCCTTTTTTCTCATTCTGTTTTGCCGTACGTTCCATCTGCTTCCGGTATTCGCCCGGTGTCATGCCGCGGTATTTGCGGAATGCACGGATCATCGCCGTCTCATTGACAAATCCATTGTGATAGGCAATCTCTGTCAGCGTTGCACCGCTGTGCATCTCCTGCACGGCATGCGCCAGACGCACCTGCGTTACATACTCCAGAAACGAAACGCCGAAGTACCGCGGAAAGCTCCGTGAAATATAGGCGCGGCTCAGATACAGATGATCCGCCAGATCCTCCAGCGTAATCTCTTCCCGGTAATGCTGCAGAATATAATCCGATGCCCGCTGAATGCGTTCCCGTCCGCTTCGGCTCTGTTCCACTTTTTCCTCGGACGCAAAGTAGGAAAGCAGATCCTCCAGAAGTGCCGTCACACGGCTTTTCATATAGACCGGCTGTTCCTCATCGTTCTTGTACATTTCAAGAAAGATCCGCGCCATGTCCCGCCGGATCAGGTCAAATTTTTCCTGCTGATCTTCCATATATAAGAATGACTGGCATTTGACTTCACATTTCAGCAGTTTAATGTGAAACGAGGCAATCGTCTCCGCCGAAATGCAGAACGACAGTGCCAGTCCGTCTTCATCCAGATCCAGATCACAGATCTGAAAACGGTTGATTGCAAAGACAGATCCCATCGGAAGACTGTGAACTTCACCGTCCTCGTAACTGACTCTGCCTGTTCCGCGGAGCAGAAATAAAAGTTCAAAATCCGGATTCCACAGTTCCCGCTTTTCCTCGGGCCGCAGGAGCCGGAACCAGAAGCCCGGCATTCCCTGTTTTGTCCGTTTCAGCATCATGTCTTCGTTTCTGTTGTCTCTTTCCATCCCACACCTCGTTATAGATTCTTTTTTCTATTGTATTTTACCACAAAAAGGATCCCGCAAAAAGACTTCTCCTTTTGCGGGACCGGGTTTTCTGTTTTTCTGTTTTAGTGTTTTGCAGCTTCTCTTGCCTTCAGGTCTTCCATTACCTGCGGATAAATCTTATCCAGTTTATAGAATACATAGAAGACAATCATCAGTGCATAGAACGGAATCGGAACCCACAGATACAGTGCTTTGATGGATGCAATTGCACTTGCTGTCTGGGTTGCGGCAAGTCCGTCGTAGCCTGCTGCGGAGATAACCCACAGAGCAACGGCACTTGCAAAGCCGCTTCCTACTTTTGCACCGAAGGTTGTGGTGGAATACAGCATACCTTCGACACGGGTTCCTGTTTTCCACTCGCCGTACTCAATCGTATCGGCTACCATTGCGAAGATGGTTCCTGTCAGGGTTGCGGAGCCGACACCTTTGATCAGCGCACATACGAGAAGCCAGGTAGCATTCGTCGGGTTGATGACCATCAGGATCTGTCCTGCGATACTGAAGAAAGTTCCAACAAGAGCTACGTTTCGTTTTCCATATTTCATACTGAGCGGTACACAGAACGGCATCAGGATCAGAACCGGAATAATGGAAACGGATGAGATAAATCCTGCCATGTTCTCATTCATCAGGATATATTTTGCATAATAAGTACCAACAGCACCGCTGGCGCCCATTCCGAGGCACATGGTAATCCAGATGCCGCAGAGCAGCAGCCACTGGCTGTTTTTGAAGATCAGTTTCAGAGACTGTACGAAGTTGACATCTTCTTTCTGCTCGGAAGATACGGTAACACGCTCTTTGGTGTTTTTGAAGCATACTAAGAACAGAATTGCTGCAACGACTGCGTAGATTGCAGATACGATGATCCAGCTTCTCTGGTTGCTGCTTCCGCCCATCTTGTTAACCAGAGGAAGGGTAGCTGCATTGATGATAAGGGAACCAAACTGTGCCATGAACATACGGAATACGTTGATGACCGTTCTCTGTCCCTGGTCACGGCTCATTAAGGATGTCAGTGCGCCGTAAGGAATGTTGATCATAGTGTAAAGGAAAGTAGTAACGAGGTTATACGTAATCGTTACGTAAATATACTTTCCGACGGTTCCGGTGTTCGGAACGAGGAATACCAGGACACATGCTACGGCAATCGGTACTGCCAGCCATAACAGCCATGGTCTTGCTTTTCCATACTTCGTTTTGACACGGTCCATGACGTAACCCATGAGCATGTCGGTGACACCGTCTGCGAAACGGGAAAACATCATGATACTTCCGATGATCGCTGCATTTAATCCCAGCGCATCGGTGTAGAAATACGCTACAAATGTGGATGTCAGCACGAGAATCAGGTTACTGGCCAGATCTCCGCATCCGTAACTGATCTTCTCTTTCGTGCTGATCTTTTCGGTAAAGCCCTGCTTTGCCGAAGCTTGTTCTTTTGCTGCCATTGTTTTACCCTCCCAATACATTTTTGAGGCACGGATGACACACCCCCGTTCTTCCGGCCTCGTGGGCCATATGTGACCCTTGTTCTGTATTTCAGTATAGGAATTTTGGCTGGCATTTTCTACTCAGTTTCGGCACGCTGTTTCCCGTTTTCTTGTCTTTTTTCGATTAAATTTCTGTCGCTGTAATTTTTTAAGTGCAATTATTGGTGATGATCCAGGCAAATAATTTCTATACAGGCGACCTCATGTATGTTCAAATGCTCCTGAATCCGAAGAATTTGCTCTTCTCCCACCGTCTGCCGCCAGACACGGTACTCCGGATCGGCACTGTGGCATACGATTTCTTTCTCCTCTGGAGTCATCACCTCCGGCGCTCCCATTTCCGCCCAGCGGTCATACGTGCTGCCATGTTCCCGTGTGATTTTGTAACACTGCAGACGATATTCTCCCTGCGGCACTTTCTGCATCTGCACGGAAAACGTCAGGTTTTCGCCCGTCTGAAAGACGCGGTAGCGGTCTGTGCGGGAGATGTTTACTGCATGGCGGTGGCGGTACAGCATATCGTAGTGCACATAGTTGTACAGAAAAATCTGTATCCGCTCTTCTTTTTCCTCTGTGCTGATGAAATATCCTTTGCCCGATGCGACAAGGCGCGTTCCCATTTTCCCGAGCAGTTTTGCCGCACCGTAAACCGCTTTTGGAATGCCGTCGTTCGTGAACATGCCGAAACCTCCGTGAAAAGAATCCCTCACCGGAAAGACCTCATCCAGCCGGTCGTTGATTGAAAAATAGGCAAGGCCGTTTGCTTCATTCTCATTTTCCAGCATGTTTTTAAACAGCCAGGCAGCTTTGTAGCAGGTATCATTGCACAAATCTCTCTGCCACACATTGTTGCTGCACTCATCCACAATCACCGGGATTCCCTGCTGGCCCGTCTTCTGCAGCCGCTTTTTGAGCTTTCGAAGGTAATGCTTCAGATAATCCATGTCCTGGCTCACCGCAAAATCGTAGCTGTCACTGTTTACGATCAGATTCAGCTCCTCCGTTTCTTCCCAGGCCATGACAGTGCCAAAGGAACGGGCCCCATAAATTTCCGGAAGGCATCCGGCCTCGCCCAGTTTCCGCAGCATCTCTTCCAGTTCATTCTCTGTCAGACTGCCATGGGAAAGACACGTCAGGAAATCCGGGCTGATTCTTTTGATCTCCTGGTACGAAATCTGATAAACTTTTATGTATTTTTCCATGGTACAGAACACAAAAGAACTCGGATTGATCCATGGAACCCAGATCCAGTTGCGCATCCGCTCTACGCCGTACCGATCCCGCAGATGCTCCATCATTCCGCGGAGCAGCGCCCTCCACTCCTCCAGGTCTTTCGGTGCCGCATTTTTGATCGGGCGCATGGTAATCTGATCTGTACTTTCCGCCAGCAGCTCGGGAACCTGCCCAATTTCAACCATCGGTTTTGCCCCGATCGAAAGAATAAAATCCAGCACTTCATCGATATATTGATAGCAGCTTCGGATACCGCCCTTCATGTCCCGCCGCAGCACGCACATATCGTCATCCAGAATTCCTTTGATACGAATAAATTCATAGCCGATCTCGCGAACGGCCTGCGCCAGTTCTTCCTGCACCCGCGCATCCAGAACGGATCTTGCATAGCCGCCGTTAATGACACGTCTCCAGTGGCCGGCAATTCTCTGCTTCCGTCCGCCAAGGCTCGCAGAAATCAGAACCGAGTTTTCTTTTTCCGGATCAAGTTCCTGTTCCGGAAGTACAACATAGTGCAGAAGTGCCGAAAACTCATCCCGGTTATTCTCATATTCATATGCCGTTTCATCCGGAAATCTTGCGGCTTCTCTGTTCTTTTCTTCCGGCGCTTTTTCGGACTGCGCCATGCTCTTCCGATACTCGCCCGGCGTCATGCCGCGGTATTTGCGGAATGCACGGATCATCATATTTTCATTGGAAAATCCGTTGTTGTACGCAATCTCGGTCAGCGTCGCATCGCCATGCATTTCGAGAATCGCATGCGCCAGACGCACCTGTGTCACGTATTCCAGAAACGAGACGCCGAAATACCGCGGAAAGCTCCGTGAGATATACGTCCGGCTCAGATAAATGTGATCCGCCAGATTTTCCAGCGTGATCTCTTCTTTATAATGCTGCAGAATATAGTCCGACGCCATCTGAATCCGCTCGCGGCCGCTCTGGGAATGTTTTACTTTTTCGCCGTCCGCAAAATATTTCGCAAGATCCTCGAGCAGCGCCGTCACCCGGCTTCTCGCATTGACCGGCTGTGCCAGATTATTCTTATATGCCTCCTGAAAAACCCTCGCCAGATCGCTGCGGATCACATCGAATTTTTCCTGCTGTTCTTCCGCGAACAGGAAAGAACGGCAGTCGATCTCATACTTCAGAAATTCGATATGGACCGACGCGATCGCATCCGCACTCATTTTCAGTGACAGCAGGACTCCCTGATCGTCCAGATCAATAGAACAGATCTGAAATCCATTCACGGCAAAGAGATCTTTTGCCTGGATCTGATAAACTGCCCCGTCCTCATAGCTGACTCTTCCGCTGCCCCGCAAAAGAAAGAGCAGCTCAAAATCTGCTGTCCACAACTGTCTTTTATCTTCTGCCCGGTAAATCTGAAACTGAAATCCCGGAAGCGGCTCCGGGCTTCTTCTTAAGATTTCTTCCTGCTCTGTTTTTTTCTCCTGTTTTTCCATACCTTTCCCCTTCTGCTTCCCATACTTTTTCCAACACATTTTACTTCTATTTTTACGTTTTCCGGGGCGGATGTCAAGGAAAGATCGTTCCATTTTTCAATAAAAAACTGTGATTTCACAAAAGATTGTTCTCCTGCAAAACCACAGTTTTCTTTTTACCACTTATTTGTTTTTCACTTTCAGCACCAGACACTGATACGGTTTCAGATGAATCGTTCCGTCTGCTGTCTCACATGTTTCATAGTTGTTCAGCAGAATCTCCTCTATTTTCTCCGCAAACGGCAGCTCAATGCCATCGGCAAGGGATGTTGTAAGAATCACAAGATTGTTCGTTTCGTCTTTTCTCCGGTACGCCAGCACACCGCTTACGGTTTCGTATTCCGGGATCAGCGCTCCATAGAGGAAGGTTTCTTCCAGATCTTCGCGTCTTCTCACTGCCACCATTTTGCGGTAGAACCACAGCAGCGAATCAGGATCCTTTTCCTCGGCCGCGTAATTCAGTTCCGTATAATTTTTATTCACTGGGAACCACGGCGTGCCTGTTGTGAAACCCGCCTGTTCGGACGCATTCCACTGCATCGGCGTTCTGCTGTGCTCGCGGCTGTCGCGGTTGATCTGCTCGAGCGCCTCCGCATCGGTTTTGCCCTCAGCGATCAGGCGGTCGTAGATCGCGAAGGTCGGCTTGTCGACAAATTCGCGGATGGACTGTTTCGGGTCATCGCGCATACCGATTTCCTGGCCCTGATATAAAAAGACGATACCCGGAAGGAAGAAGTTCGTGACCGGGAGCATTTTCGCGCTGTATCGGTTCTGGTCTTCCGGCATCAGGAAGCGGTCGATGCTGCGCGGCTTGTCATGATTCTCGAGGAAATTGCAGAGCATGCCGCGGCCGTTCACGATTTTCTGCGCCGCAAAGAGCTGATCGCGGTAATCATCAAACAATTTTACGGTATTGCCCCATTTCGGATCGCGCACGTTGTCAAAGGTATGGCAGAAGTCGAAGACAGATGAGAAGTTGCCGTTCTCTCCGATCACATCCTCGACGTCCTCCGGTGCCATCTGATCGTACTCGCCGATTGTCAGCGCGTCGGTCGGCGCGAAGGTGCGCTCCTTCATCTCACGCAGGATGTCCGCAAGACCATCTACATTATTGAAATACTGGAACGCAAGATTGTACTCATCCGGTCCGTCCGGCGGGAGATTCGTGTACTGATAATTCTTTTTCAGATGGCTGATCGCATCGAGACGGAATCCACCGAGGCCCATATCCATCCATTTTAAAATCATCTCATAAATCTCTTCGCGCAGCTCCGGATTCTCCCAGTTGAGGTCCGGCTGCTCTTTCGTGAAGATGTGGAGATAATACAGGTTATCATATCCCGGCACTTTCTCCCACGCACTGCCGCCGAAAATCGACCGCCAGTTGTTCGGCTCCTTACCGTCTTTTCCTTCCTGGAACACGTAGTATTTTCCGTACTTTCCAAACGGATCTTTCAGCGCCGCCTGGAACCACGCATGCTGATCCGAAGAATGGTTGACCACAAGGTCCATCAGAATGCGGATGCCGCGCTTTTTTGCCTCTGCGATCAGTTCTTTCATATCCTCCATCGTTCCGAATGACGGGTCAATGTCCATATAGTCCGAAATGTCATATCCATTGTCCACCATCGGCGACGCAAACACCGGGCAGAGCCAGATCACATTGGCTCCCAGCTTTTCAATCTGGTCGAGATGCTGGATCACACCCTTTAAATCCCCGATACCATCCCCATTGGTATCCTGAAAACTCTTTGGATAAATCTGGTATCCAACTGTTTTATGCCACCATTTTTTCTCCATAGCTTTTGCTCCTGTTCTTTTGATTTTCGTAACGCAGCTTTGCGTTTAGGTTTAGCGCAAAACCTATTGTATTTTCACTATAGCACAAGTTTCTCCATTCTGCCACAGTTTCTTTTAAAAAACGGCTCTGCATTTTTTTCTGCAAAGCCGTTTTCATCGTTCTATTTTATCCCCTTACGGTCAGCACCGCCTGATACGGCAGAAGCTGCTGCTCCGGTGCCTCTTCGTAATTATTCAGAATTACCGGTTCCGCTCCGCTGTAAAGTTTTTCCGGAAGCATCACTGGTTCAGCGCCGAAATTAATCATCACATTTACCCTTTTCTCCCCCAGGCATCGCGCATAGCAGATCAGCGCATCCTGCTCTGTCGTTACTGCCTCAAAATCACCGAACGTAAGCACTTCACTGTACGGCGGGTTTTTCCGCAGTCCGATCATCTTCTGATAGAAATGATAGATGCTCTTCGCATTCTCTTTCTCCTGCTCCACGTTTCTCTCTGTATAGTCCGGATTCACCCCGATCCATGGCTCGTGTTCCGAAAAGCCTGCGTATTTTTCCGCATTCCACTGCATCGGTGTCCGGCTGTTGTCGCGTCCCCGCGCACGGAAATATTTCATATCCAGCTCGGTATCCTCACCCGTCTTTTCGCTCTGCGCATAC
Source organism: bacterium (assembly GCA_963596755.1). Classification (GTDB taxonomy): domain Bacteria; phylum Bacillota; class Clostridia; order Lachnospirales; family Lachnospiraceae; genus Fusicatenibacter. Next base: position 9,718 of record CAVBNJ010000014.1, on the reverse strand, counting down.
CGGTCGAGCGCGAACGGGTCGCGGATCTCGCCGATGTTGGCAAACGGATAATTTTCCATTCCGATTTCCTGTCCCTGATAGATAAACGGGGTACCCCGCAGGAAAAAGTACAGCGCTCCCAGTGCCGTTTTACTCTCGTAGCCGAGATCCTTTTCCGGGATATATTTATTTACGGAACGCGGCTGATCATGGTTTTCCAGATACGGGCTTCCCCAGCCGTACTTCTGAATCATTTTCTGGCTCGCAAAGATTTTTTCTTTGAATTCCTTTACGGTCCAGCCGCGCTTCCACTCTTTTCCGCCGCGTTTTTCAATGTCCATATCAGTATAGGAGAAATCAAACACGGTCGAGAACATTCCATGCTCTCCCACGAATGTCGGCATCTTTTCTTTCGGCACATTGACTTCTGCCACCGTAAACATATCGTTCGGCTCAAACACCTGGTCCCGCAGCTCTGCGAGATACTCTTCGATGCCGTCCTGCATCAGCACGTACGGTTCCGGCGATGCCAGACCGTCGTCCCCGTCTGCCGGCAGATTTTCACGACGGAATACGGCATCCGCCTTTTTCAGATTTCCAATCGCATCGACCCGGAAACCGGCAATCCCCTTTTTCTGCCAGTACAGCATCATGGAAATGATTTCCCGCCGTACCTCCGGATTCGCCCAGTTCAGGTCCGGCTGCTCTTTGGAAAATACATGGAAGTAAAAACGATTGCTGTCCCCGATCCGTTCCCATGCGCTCGTTCCGGTGTAGCATCGCAAATTGTTCGGCACCTCTCCGTCCGTCTCTTCGATAATAAAATAGGAGGCGTATTTACTGTCGGGATGTTCCACTGCCTCGCGGAACCATGGATGCTCATTGGAACAATGGTTGACCACAAGGTCGAGGAGCACTTTGATTCCGCGTTCTCCTGCGGCTTTGATCAGCTCATCAAGATCTTCGTTCGTGCCGAAAACAGGATCCACGGCATAATAGTCCGAAATATCATAGCCATTATCCATCATCGGCGACTTGTTGATCGGGCAGAGCCAGATCACATCAATGCCGAGGTCTTTCAGATCATCGAGATGACGGATGACACCCGGCAGATCACCGACGCCGTCTCCGTTCGTATCCTGAAAGCTTTTTGGATAAATCTGATAGATGATCGATTTTTTCCACCACTTTTCTTTCATTTTCCGTTTTCCCTCTCTTTCTTACTTGATCGCTCCCGTCACAACACCATCAATGATCTGCTTCTGCAGGAATGCATAAATCACGATAACCGGAATAATCGACATCACAAGTCCCGAGCATACCAGGGAATAATCGACGGAATACTGCGAGAAGAAGGAATATGTCATCAGCGGCAGCGTCTTTAAGTTATTGCTCTGCAGCAGAATGTACGGAAGCAGGAAGTCGTTCCAGATGCCGAGGATGTCCAGAATCGCAACCGTTGAAATAATCGGTTTCAGCAGCGGGAAGATAATCCGGAACAGAATCTGGAACTGTGTGCAGCCGTCAATCGTTGCCGCCTCATCCAACTCCGCCGGGATTCCCTTGATAAATCCCTGGAACATGAACACGGCCATCGCCATATTGGCACCGATGTAAAATACCACAACCATAAAGATGTTGTCTACCGCATTGATTGCAGAGAAATTTTTGACAATCGGAATCATAATTGTCTGGAACGGGATAATCATGGATGTTACCATAATCATAAACAGAATCTGATTAATTTTCCAGTTATTTCTTGCAAAAAAGTACGCACACATGACAGCAAACAGAATAATGAAGACAATGCTGAGCACCGTAATGATCAGTGAATTGCGGAATGTCGTCAGATAATTCATTGCCTCAAATGCTTTGCCGTATCCCTCTACATTCAGTGCTTTCGGCAGCGCCAGCGGATCCAGAATAATTTCTTTGTTTCCCTTGAAACTGTTGAGCAGAATCAGGAAAAACGGAACCAGAAACAGGACCAGAAGCGCCGTAAACAGAACATAGACAACCGCTTTTCCCACAGCTTTTTGATTTTTCTTTTCCATTACGCTTCTACCTCCTTACTCTTTGATGTTCCAACCTGAATCAGGGTAATGACTGCAACGATCGCAAATAAGATCAGCGCCTCTGCCTGTCCGATGCCGTACTCCTGCGAAGTAAAGGCACGCTCATACACCTGCATCGCTACCAGTTTTGTGCTGGCGAACGGGCCGCCGTTGGTCAGGGACATATTCACGTCGTATGCCATGAACGCAGATTTGATGGACATAAATCCGCAGATCGTAACGGACGGCATAATCAGCGGAATGATGATGTGGCGCAGCTCTGTCCATCCTGTCGCGCCGTCCAGCTTTGCAGCCTCGAGAACGTCTTTCGGCAGACCGACGATTCCGGCCATGTAAATCAGCATCAGATAACCGGCCATCTGCCATACCGCTACGATGATGAGTGCTGCAAATGCACTTTTCGGCTGACTCAGCAGGTTTTTCTCCAGAAATCCAATGTGGAAAACCTCTCCGATCGTCGGCAGTGCTGTGGAAAATACGAATTTCCAGATCAGGCCGAGAACAACGCCGCCGATCAGGTTCGGCGTGAAAAAGCCGACCCGATAGACGCCCTGTGCCCGGATGCCTCTTGTCAGGCCATAGGCAATTCCAAATGCTACAATATTGGTTCCGATAACGACGAAAAATACGTATTCAAAAGTTTTCAACAGTGAGGTAAGAAATTCGGTATCTTTGAATGCACCGATATAATTCTGCAGTCCCACATAATGGTATCCTTCGGTCAGACCGTTCCAGTCGGTAAAACTCAGCTGTACACCGCTTACAAAAGCTGCGCCGATCATTGTGAAAAAGAAGAACAGCGCCGGTCCTGCAAAACAGATGAAATTTTTGATATTTCTTGCTTGTTTTTTCTTCATATGAACTCCTGCTCTCCCGTCAGAGACGGATCCGTTCGGACTTATTCCTGTCCTTTCCAGTATGCTTCAATCTGTGCTGCCAGCTCTGCGCGGTCGATGTCTCCGGTCAGATACTGCTGCATGATGTTTCCGACTTTCTCATAATGGTCAGCCGGGTAATCGGTGTACATCGGGAATGTCTCATTCTCTTCTACATAGCTGTAAGCGGATTTTACCAGGCTCTCTGTGATTTCTTTTTCGTTGTTGGTGAAGGCCGGAATGTTGTCATCGTCAATCACATACTGCTGACCATATTCAGAAACGGTTGCAAACTCGATAAACTCTTTTGCTGCTTCCTGCTGTGCATCGGTGGAGCATGCGGTATCGACGCAGAAGTAACCAGGTACTAACGTACAGATCTTTCCGTAGTTGTTTTCATCCTCAGAGGAAAGCGGAACCGGGATAAATCCATACTCATTTTCGTTGTCAAGCTGACGGATCGCGGTGGACTCCCAGCTTCCCTGGAACCAGAACACGGCGTCTTCCATGTACAGTGCTTTCGCCTGTTTGACTGCCTCATCGGCTACATCTTCCAGCGGATTGTCTTTGTAGTAGTTGTACTTCATCAGCACATCGAAGGTATCCATGTAGCTGTTGAACACATCGTTGTTGGCAAGGTCTGCGGTTCCTTCTTTTAAGGACTGAATGAACGCATCCGGATCGTCCTGTCCGGAATAAACCATGTTCATGTAATGATTTCCAAGAGACCAGTTGTACGGGCTGATGATCGTAGCGGCTGCGCCTTTTTCTTCGATCTGATCGCAGACCTTCGTAAAGTCTTCCAGCGATTTGATGCTGTCTACATCGAAGTCATCGCCGAGAAGATCTTTGATGGCGGTCTTGTTGTAGATCATGCCGTAGGCCTGTGTTTTTGCCGGAACGCCGAGGATTTTGTCTCCGTAGGTAACATCATCAAGTGTGCCCTCGGATGCATATTTCAGGCAGTCCATATCGGAAACATCAGCTACTTTGTCCTGCAGGTTTTTGATGTCGCCGGATTCCAGGAAAAAGACATTCGGCGCGCTGTTGGAGTTGTACATAACGGTGAGCATCTGATATCCGGTCTGGCCGTCGGAAAGTGTGACAAGCTCTGCCTCGGCATCGGTGCTCTGCGCATTGAAATCGGCGATGAGCTGATTGTTCAGATCTGCGGCTGCGCCTCCGGCATAGACTCTGATTTTTGTCTTTCCTCCGTCCGCTGTTGTCTCTGCCGTGCTGCCGCTCTTGCTGTCTGTTGTTTCGCTTCCGCTGGCGGAACCGCATCCTGCCATTCCCATGATGACTGCTGCCGTTAATAATACGCTCAGAACTTTTTTCTTCATTTTTCCCTCTCCTGTTTTCTCTTATTTTTCTTTGAAACATGTTTCATTTGATTGCAGTATATATCATGAAACATGTTTCGTCAAGTGTTTTCTGCAAAAAAATAGAGAACAGACGTCTTTTACGTCCATTCTCTGTTCTTTACCGCTCTTCTATTTTGTCGTCTCACCTTTTTCCAGGACAACGGGAAGTACGATTTCCTCCGGTATTTCTTCTGCTGTCTCCGGTTTTTCCATCATCTGCAGAAGCGTTTCCGCTGCCCGTTTTGCAATTTCTGCATACGGCTGGCAGACGGTTGTCATTTTTACCGTTCCTGTCTTTGTCACGAATGTTCCATCGTAGGCAATGATCGCCAGCTCCTCCGGCACTTTCTTCCCGATAGCCAGCGCAGCCTTTAAAAATGCCGTTGCCGGGAGATCGGCTGCCATGATGCCGTCCACCTGCGGGTACTCTTCCAGCAGACATTTTGCCAGCTCAAAATATCCGTCAAAATCAAAATCGTTCCACTTGATTGCTACTCGTCTCGAATTTACGCCCGCCTCTTTCAATACTTCATCAAATCGTGAATGGCTCTGGAACGATAAAATGTTTTCATCTTTCGTATCATCCGACACATGGATCACATTGCTGCATCCGCTGTGCAGAAGTTCCTCCGCCGCCAGCTCGGCTCCCATTTTGTGATCGGAAACGACAACAGGGAACTTTTCAACTTTGTAATCCAGCATAACCATCGGTTTTTCAACCTTCTGATACTCCTTCGCCCCAAGTGCAAGCGTTCCGCAGATAATGCCGTCTACAATATTGGATTTCAGAATGTTAAAGCATTCTTTTTCTTTTTTCGCATTGGCATCGGTGCTGAACAGCATCAGTTTATAGCCGTTTTCATACAGAATTTTTTCTATCTCAGAGGCAAGAGACGCAAACCACGGATGCTGAATATTCGGCACCAGCATGGCCACGGTGTTTGATTTTCCTTTAAACATTCCGCGCGCAAGCTCGTTCGGCACATAGTTCAGCTTTTTCATTGCCTCTTCAATTTTTTTCTGCGTCTCAGGTGCAACCTTCGCCGTCCCGTTCAGCACACGCGATACGGTACAGCTCGCTACGCCTGCTTCTCTCGCAACATCTCTTATGCCTGCCATAAAGCACATTCCTCCTTAAAGAAACACGTTTCACGCTTAACTATACCATATTCGCATCTTATTTTCCATTCTATTTTTGCTGTTTCTTCTGCAGCGGCAGAATCACACACGATGCGTGCGCTCCGCCCGTATGAATCGTCTGGTGTGCAATTTTGTTTTCTGTCTGTTCCGACCACAGTCCCTTCTGGTTGCTGTGGACATGGTACTGCGGAAAATCTGAGGAAGAGATGTCTACGCGGATGTGGGAACCTTTTGGGATCGTATAGACAATGTTCCACATCTCAATCGTAATTTCCACTGCGCTGCCCGGCTCGTAGGCCCCGGCTTCGGTTTTTCCTTGCTCCAGTGTTGTGATCGAAGAACGGATGTTGTACGATTTCCCTTCCGGGGTGACTTCCATAACCTTTGCCGTGAATGCGGTATCCTCGCAGTCGCTCTCCACAAACAGGCGGACAGAAGCCTTTCCGTTCAGCGTAAAATCTTCTTTCAGCGGTTCCGATACAAAGCTCAGGACATCCTCACGATAGTCCGGTTCCGGCTGGAGATGGCTGCCGATCTGCGGCATCGTATGCAGAAGTGCTTCTCCTCCGATGCTCTCGACCGGGTTGGCCGGATCGAAGGTGTAGGTTCTCGTTTTTTCCTGATCGGGCGCATCCGTCCGCAGTGTTTTCTCATCCAGATACAGCGTCATGCTTCCCGCAGTTCCTTCTTCTCCCAGTTCATCGGAAACCGTGTCAATCCAACGGTCCGCTCCGATCTCATAGGCACGGATGCGCTGCGTCGGCGTCTCTTTCCGCTTCAGCGTCAGCTCAAACCATTCCAGCATTTTCGGGATCTCTTCGTTTTCCGGATGCAGTACCTCTTTGTCCTCGAGACAGATCTGGAAAAAGTGATTCCATGCACCGATTTCGAGCCAGCTATGTTGTTTCGTCTCTTCGTTCAGACGCTCCCATGTTTTCATGCTGCTGCCGTGGTGATGATCGTACCAGCCGCTTAAGAGATAGATCGGCACTTTCGTTTTTGAAGGAATTTCCCGCAGTTCCTTCCACCAGCCTGTCTGCCAGAGCGCGTCGTCCGGGTTCGGGCTTGTGATGTATTCGCGGTAGGACGGCACGCGCTGTCCCCAGAGCGCTTCATCCACCTCGACCTGCGGCAGATAGCGGCAGCTTTCCCGATAATCGGCGGCCACCGGTTTTTCTGCATTTTCCATCGACCACGCGGTCAGGATGTCGTGGCGGAAGCAGCCTTTCTCGTATGCTGAGGTGAATCGGTCGGTTCCGTAATCTTCGAGGAACATCGCAGCCACTTTTCCCTCCGCAGCATCGGCGAAAGCCCAGCCAGTCATACTTGTGTAGGAATGGCCCCAGTAGCCTAATGTTTCGCACCATGGCTGTTCCACAAGATAATTCATCGTGTCGATGCCGTCGTTCCGCTCATTGATGTTGGGCTCCCATTTTCCTTCGGACTGCTCCCGGCCTCGGCAATATTGGTACACATATACGTAGCCTCTGCGCGCCAGCCCCTCGCCGTAGACACGATGAATGCGGTCGTTGCCCGGATAGCAGGTGCGGGTCAGGATGACGGGATATGTTTTTTCTTCCGCAGTTCCGTTTTCTTTCGGAAAATAATAAATCGTGTGAAGCTTCACGCCGTCACGCATCTCGATCTGGTTTTCTTTCTCTTCAAATCCTGCACAGCTTTCGGAAACGCCGCTCTTCGCAAACTGTTCTTCCACTCGTTTTACCGCAGCCGCCATAAAATCTCCTGCCATCGCCTATACCTCCATTTCCAGCAGTGCCATCCCGAGGGTCTTTCCATGCTTGTCGAGTGCCAGGGATCTTGTGACACCGCCTCCGAGAGTCTTGTCGAGGACGAAGTTCAGCGCGTGAATGCCATCCAGCTCGTAGCGGGTTACTTTTCCGTGGCAGATTTCGCGGAAGTACTCTGCGACGCGCTCTTCGGTCACTTTTTCTTTCAGCATTTCATAATCGTTCTCGTCATATGGGATCACCGAAATATTGGAGATCTCGCCTTTATCGCCTGTTCTTGCATGTGCTATCTCTTTTAATTTCATCGCTTTACACCTCCCGGAATGTGATCTTTGCTTCTACGGCATCGCGCGGCACGAAAATCGAGCAGACCGAGACGACCTCGGACACCCTTTTTACGGCTCCGCCGCCTCCTGCCGGACCGTTGGTGTAGAGGGCTTCTACTTCATTTGCCAGCAGAACGGCATTTTTCCGGTCTTTTGTTCTGCCTGCGGCACGGAGACGCACTTCACACGGGGTTCCGCTGCTGATCTCTTTGGAAATTGCGTCACGGTACAGAGAATTGCAGCCGATGAAGTCGGTGCGGTATTCTTCCAGCTCGATGCCGGTCAGCGCTATTCGCTTTTCCAGGATCTCCGCTGCCAGCTCAGCGCGTGCCATGCAGTTGCTGCCGCCGTAGGAAATCTCACCCTCGCCGATGAAGCAGTCCTTGTAGCCGACGCTAACCTTTAACGTTTCCGGTCTTCCATGCGTGGTGGCATGTTCCGCGCGCACCTGATTTTCCCCGATCTGGCGGAACGTCACCTGCGAAAAATCTGCGGTTGCATCCGGGGTCAGGTAGGCTTTCGGGTTGTGGATTTCGTAGATCATCTGTTCTTTGCACGTATCCACACTCACAAGTCCGCCGCTGCCCTCGACTTTCGTCACAGTGAATGCACCTGTCTCGTCGATCTCGATGAGCGGGAAACCGAGCTTCCACAGATCCGGCACATCCTTGTAACCCGGGTCAGCGAAATAGCCGCCCGTTACCTGTCCGGCACACTCGAGCAGATGGCCTGCGAGGACTGCCTGTCCCATCTGGTCCGGGTTGTCGGTGATGTTCCATCCGAATTCATGCACCAGCGGCCCGATCGTCAGCGCCGGGTCGGAAACACGGCCGGTGATGACGAGATCCGCGCCCTCTTCCAGTGCTTTTGTGATGCCTTCCGCACCCATGTAGACATTTGCGGAAATCAGGACATCTTTTTTCTCTTTTAACAGCGTACCGTCCTCCAGCACTTTCTCGTTTTCATATTTGTCCAGCTCTTCTGTGATATCATCGCCGGTCACACATGCAATTTTCAATCCGGTGACGCCTAACTGCTTTGCGATCTCACACGTGCGCTCCACTGCCGCTTCCGGATTTGCCGCACCCATGTTGGTGATGACTTTTACGTGTTTCTCTGCCATCAGCGGGAGAATTTTTTCCATGCGGTAATCGAGTAACTGATTATATCCCTTCGACGGATCTTTCTCTTTATCCTGCTGCCCGATCGCAACGGTGCGCTCTGCCAGGCACTCGAAAATAATGTAGTCCAGGTTTCCTTTTTCCATCAGCTCCACTGCCGGCTCAATGCGGTCTCCCGCGTAACCCGCGCCGCTTCCGATTCTGATTTTTTTCATATCCAATGGCCTCGCTTTCTTTGATCTGAGGTCATTGTAGCGCAGAGCCCGGGCAGATACTACAAAAGGGACCGTAATTTCTAAAATTTTAGAAATTACGATCCCTCTTTCAGCTTATTATATAACGTTGCAAGTGAAATCCCGAGCTCTTTTGCGGCTTTCCGCTTACCCTCCATATGGTCGCCGTACAGCAGCAGCGTATTCTGAATCTCCTGCCGCTCGAACCGGCGCACCCGCTCTTCCAGCGTCATGTGAGCCTCTGTCTCGCGTTTTTCAAACTGCACAAGGCTCGTCACAATCGAAATGCTTCCGCGGATGTGATTTTCTTCCCAAATCGGATAAACGCTTGCAAAGTATTCCTGTGTGCCTTCTCTCCGCACCATGCCCTCGACCGGGATGCCGCTCTCAATGACTTCCGGGGCGATGGCAGATTTGCGGTATTCGGTGATTTTATGACCTTTCGCGGTTTCGAGCGGAACGCCGATGAAATCGCCGTAGACCTGATTGAAGAACACAATCCGGCTGTGCTGGTCGCAGATCAGAATGCCCTGCTGTAAGGATTCTAAAACAGAATGTACCTGCATTTTTCGTTCCTCCTGTTTTCTCTTTCTGTCATGAGGATCTTTAGTCCTCATGCTCCTCCGTAAATATCTTGTATGAATAAATCACATCCTCAATTTTATCTCCAAGCATCTCCACAGCTGCAATTACATATGTATAACTCTCCGGTCTTACCTTCCTTAAATAATTTATCGATCTCGCGCCTTTAAATTGAAGCTTTTTGTCTATGGATGCCGCTACATCCTCTATCGGAATATATTCTTTATCCATATAAATGCAGGAAGTCAAATACAAAACCTCACACGCTATATACG
>CAVBNJ010000013.1:0-18942 GCA_963596755.1 bacterium | reverse complement strand
AGACGCTGGAGCTCCAGGTAAAGTGATTGCCTCCATCCAGATAGGAATTATCCAGAACCTTTACGCCGTACCGTGCGTATGCGGTCGGATAATACGTCTTCATATACGCATTTGCAAGTTCAATTGCCTCGCTCTTGATGCTTCCGGTCGAAGAAATCGTTCCGCCCAGCTGAATGTACGGCGGTGTCGCATGAATGACAACGACGCTTCCGTCCGAACACTGTCCGATTACGATCCATACATGACCGCTCTTGCTGACAACATCACCTGGGGTAAACTTCCTGGAGCTGTCTCCTGTCACGCAGGTTCCCCAGCCTTTTCTTGCAAAGTATGCCGGCATTCCGGTGGAGGTTGTCGTTGCATACTCTTTGGTTACCTGATGCGCTGTCCAGCCGACAAAACCGGAGCAGTCAAGGCCTTTTCCGTATTCATACAGATGATCTGTATAATTATAGGTAGAATCCTGTGTATTAAAGAATGCTTTCCATAACGGATTAACGCCGTAGCTTTCTGCTTCGGAATCGGTGTGGCCGCCGCCCCAGATATACAGGGTATTTCCAAGCGGAAGAAGCGCATTCTTCAGGAAGTTGCGCACGGTGCGGACACCGATCTGCGCAGACGGCTCAAATCCATCCGGATTTGCGATCATTTTTCCGTCGGAATCAAATACGTACGTTTTTCCGTTGATTTCCTGTGTTCCGGTTACCATGCCGCCCCAGGTACGGAAATAGTAGGTATTGCCGCCGATCATCTGCCAGCCGATTGCCATTTTGGCATCGGAGCCGAAATAGTAACGGTTGTTGTCAATTGTCTGGAAGGTATCTTTATACATACCGCCCCAGCTGTAGAAGTAATAACGGTTTCCGCCGTAGTCGATTCGCTCCGCTGTTGCCATGGTAGCGTCTTCTTTCATCCAGTACCAGTTGTTTTTATATTTCACCCAGCCGATCTGCAGAGAACCATCTGTGTTGATCCAGTAATATTTTCCGTCAACGTGATACCAGCCCTCTTTTGTGACCATCTCACCGTTTTCCAGAAAATAATACTTCTTTCCGTTGATGGTGTTTATGCCGGCAGTACAGATACTTCCATCTTCTGTTGCCCAGTATTTCTTTCCCTGCCAGGTAAACTGCGTGTTGCGGTAAACACCGCCCCAGCTCTGGAAGCAGTATGTTTTTCCGTCAATCGTCTGCATTCCGGTGTACATGACACCTTCGCTGTCGAAATAATAGTTGTTGTTTTTAACGGTTACCCACTCAGATACTGCGCGGGTTCCGTCGGCTTTCAGCCAGTACCATTTGCCGTCCGTTTTCAGCCAGCCGGTCTGAATGGAACCGTCTGTGTTGATCCAGTAAATCTGATCTCCAAGCTGAACCCATCCGGTCTTGTCGGCGTGATAAATGGAACCGTCATCCTGTGCGACATATGTTTTTCCATCCACTTTGAAGAAGGTGCTGCGGTATGCGCCGCCCCAGTTGCGGAAATAATACTGTTTTCCGTCGATCTCCTGAAAACCGCTTTTATAAATGCCGCCCCAGCTCCGGAAATAATAGAGATTATTGTTGATCTCTTTCCAGCCGGACGCCATCATGACGCCGTTGTCATCAAACCAGTACCAGTTGTTCAGGTACAGCATCCAGCCGGTCTGCAGGGAACCGTCGTCTTTTACCCAGTAATAGGTGGTTCCTTTTTTCAGCCAGCCTTTTGTTTTGCTCTGCGCACCTGTTGTATCGTCGAATGCATAAAGCTTTCCATTGATATTGGTGATGCCTTTGCAGATGCTTCCATCTTCAGCGGCATAATATGTTTTTCCGCCATCCGTAAAAAAGGTGTTTTTATATGCGCCGCCCCAGCTTCGGAAATAGTAAAGATTTCCGTTCAGTTCCTGGAATCCGCTTTTGTAAATTGCACCGTTCTCCCGGGCACAGTAAATATTGTTTTTATAGGTAAACCAGACGTTCTGCAGCAGACGGCCGTTCTGTCCCGGATCCAGCCAGTACCAGTTTCCGTCCAGGCTGAGCCATTCTGTTTTCGGCTTTCCATTTTCATAATAGTATGTATAACCGTCTTCTCCGGTCACCCAGCCGGTCTGACCTGCCTGTACGGCAATGTCACTGTCCTCGGAAGTCTGCTCCTGCGGTTCGCTCTGCACTTCCGGCTGCTGATCTGTTTCCTGTTCTGTTTCCTGCCCAGTCTCCACGGACTGATCCATTGCCGTGCTGCTCCCCATAGCACTTGCGGAAACAGCCGTCGGATGTATGCTGAGCATCAGCGCCATAAAAAGTGTACCGCCCAGAAGACTCCTTAATACTTTTTTCGATGTCATTGGTAAGTAACTCCCTTACTATATCTGTTTTCTCTCTCCATGTTACCATTAAGAATTATATTATCTTTTGTAATGTTTTGCAATAAAAACGTAAAAAAAAGAGACACCCATTGGTGGATGCCTCTTTTTCTGTGTTTCATTAGAACAGACCTGTGATCTTTCCAGTTGCGTCTACATCGATGCGCTCTGCAGCCGGAACTTTCGGCAGACCTGGCATGGTCATGATATCTCCGGTCAGGGCTACGATGAAGCCTGCGCCTGCGGAGATCTTCAGGTTACGGACAGTAACTTCAAATCCGGTCGGTGCGCCGAGTTTTGTCTGATCATCGGTCAGGCTGTACTGGGTTTTTGCCATACAGATCGGGCAGTTGCCAAAGCCAAGAGCTTCCAGCTGTTTTGCCTGTTTCTGAGCATTTGCTGTCAGAACAACTCTGCTTCCGCCGTAGATCTTCTGAACGATGGCGTTCAGTTTCTCCTCGATGGAGCCTTCCAGATCGTATGCATAGGTGAAATCGTTCGGCTGCTCGCAGAGACGAACAACTTCTTCTGCCAGGGCTACGCCGCCCTCGCCGCCTTTTGCCCATACCTCGGACAGAACAACGTTTACGCCGAGCTCTTTGCATTTCTCCTCAACGAGCTTCAGCTCTGCTTCGGTATCGGTCGGGAATGCGTTGATGGCAACGACGCAAGGCAGTTTGTATACGTTTGTGATGTTGCTTACGTGTTTCAGAAGGTTCGGCATACCTTTCTCCAGAGCTTCCAGGTTCTCGCCGTTCAGTTCTGCTTTCGGAACGCCGCCGTTGTATTTCAGGGCACGAACGGTTGCTACGACTACAACTGCGTTCGGTTTCAGGCCTGCCATACGGCATTTGATGTCGAGGAATTTCTCAGCACCAAGGTCAGCACCGAAGCCTGCCTCTGTGATGGTGTAATCCGCTAATTTCAGGCACATTTTGGTTGCTGTTACAGAGTTGCAGCCATGTGCGATGTTTGCGAATGGTCCGCCGTGAACGATAGCCGGGGTTCCCTCGAGGGTCTGTACCAGGTTTGGTTTCAGAGCATCTTTTAAGAGTGCTGCCATAGCGCCTTCTGCGTGCAGATCGCCTGCGGTTACCGGTTTCTGCTCAGATACTTTACCGTAGGTGTATCCGATGATGATCTTGGAAAGTCTTTCTTTCAGATCGGTGATGTCACTTGCCAGACACAGAACTGCCATAACCTCAGATGCTACGGTGATGTCATAGCCATCTTCTCTCGGCATTCCGTTGGTTCTTCCGCCAAGACCGTCTACAACACTTCTCAGCTGACGGTCGTTCATATCTACGCAGCGTTTCCAGGTGATCTTTCTCGGATCGATGTTCAGAGCGTTGCCCTGGAAAATGTGGTTGTCGATCATAGCTGCCAGCAGGTTGTTTGCTGCGCCGATTGCATGGAAGTCACCGGTGAAGTGAAGGTTGATATCCTCCATCGGAACGACCTGTGCGTATCCGCCGCCTGCTGCTCCGCCTTTTACTCCGAAGACCGGTCCAAGGGATGGCTCACGAAGTGCAACCATTGCTTTTTTGCCGATTCTAGAAAGTCCGTCTACCAGACCTACAGAAGTTGTTGTTTTTCCTTCTCCTGCCGGTGTCGGGTTGATTGCTGTAACGAGGATCAGTTTTCCGTCCTCCGCATCGGTTTCTTTTAACAGGTTGTAATCAATTTTTGCTTTGTACTTTCCGTACTGCTCCAGATATTTGTCATCAATACCTGCTTTTTCTGCGATCGCTGTGATCGGCTGCATTGTACATTCCTGTGCAATTTCAATGTCTGATTTGTAACCCATTGTTTTCAAATCCCCTTTCTTTTTTCCGCTTTGTCCGCCGATTGATAGCCATATTTTACCATGTTTTGTGCGTGCATTCAATCGATAATTATTTATTTCACAATCTTTAGACGTTTTGTATCAAAACTTGCAGAAAATTCCGCCAAAAGGCGGATCTGGCGATTTTATCGCAAAAAAAGAAGAACTCCAGATTTTTTTCTGTCCGAAGTTCTTCTTTTTATCAATTATCAAAAGTTTTAAGAATACTGCGACTCATCAATCTCATACGGTTCGTCGCACGGTCCTTCGAGGAAGCGGCAGCTGCCTGTCTGGGAGAAGTAGTACCATTTGCCGTCGATCAGTTTCCAGCCCTGGACGGCGTAGCCGTCGGCGTCGATGTAGTATTTCTGTTCGGTGTCGCCCTGATAGCGGTGCGGGTTGTTGGTGACCCATTCGCTCTTGGCGTAGCGGTCTTCATCGGCGATGTAGAATTTCCAGCCGTTCTCGTCTTTGGTCCAGACTGGATTCAGGTTCTCTTCCATTTTCTCAAAGAATTTGGATTTCTGGGAGAGTGCATCGTTCAGTTCGTCGTAGCCCATCTTTTCTGCGAGGGTCTGCTCGCCGGAGAACAGGTTGGTTCCAAGGCCAAGACGTTCGCCCTCGATGGTAACGCCCATACTGGCGAGGGTGGTCGGGAACATATCCATGGTTGTGAAGGTTCTGTTCTTCTCCTGCTGCGGCTCCACGGCAGAGTTGATGATTACATTGTAAACGGTTCTCTGGAAGTCTGCGTCGATATCTTCGCAGAAATCAGAATCCATGGTCGGATGATCGCCGGAAATGACGATCGTTGTATTATCGTAGAAATCCTGCTGCTGGATCCAGGAGACAAACTCGGTGACCTGTTTGCTGGAACAGTGCAGTACCATTCCGTACTGATTGTCGCCGTCGTTCTCTTCATCGCAGAGCTCACACGGATAGCCGTCCTCGAAATGGGTGTCGGCGGTCAGCATCGTGAAGTTGAACGGTTCGCCCTCTGCTGCAATCTGGGTCAGGCGGTCTTTGGCAAAGGCGAAGAGTTTTTCGTCCTCATAGCCCCACCACTCATAGTAATCTTCCGGGATCAGGCCCTGTTCCTGTGCCCAGTTGTAATCGTCGATTTCGTAATCGCCGTGCTCTTTGAAGTAGTTTTCACGGCCTCCGAATGCGCCGATGGAACCGATGAAGAAATACTGTTTGTAGCCTTCCTCCGCGAGAACATCACCAAGGGTGTTGATTTCCGGGAAGAAGCTGTCCTGGTATGCCATCTCGTTTCGTCCGATGCCGGTGTTCAGCGGCAGACCGGACGTCTGTGCAAAGATTCCGCCGATCGTCCATGTGGTGTAGACGCTGGAATGGCCGCCGCCAAGGAGATCGGAATTGGAAAAGCTGACGTTATCTGCGGCAAGCTGGGTCAGCTCCGGGATATAGTTCTTGTCGAACGCACCGCCGTTGGCTTTGTCCGCGTAGGTGCTTTCCATGGATTCCAGATAGATGTAGATCAGGTTGCGTTTCTGCTCCGGGAAAGTTAAGTTTACGCGCGCCGGGTCCACGTAGTTGTCTTCTACAATCGTGTTGTAGGTGCTCTGATTATTCAGGTAGCTCTTGATATCGAGCGCTGCCCAGACATCATTGATGGACCATGCAATGCTTGCGGCGCCGGCTACAATACAGGTCAGGCCGAATGCCATATGCGCCATCTTTTTTCTGCGCAGAAAAATACTCACCAGAACGAGAACGATGAGTGCGATCACGGCCAGAAGGGCGCATGAGCGGACGTAGCTCATCAGCAGGTCATGGCTGGTTCCGGCAAGAGGTGCTTTCAGCTGATAAACCAGCTCTTCCATGTTCAGGTTCGGCCAGGTTTTCCGCATCCAGCGCTCCGACGTAAAAAGCAGTACGCCAAGTGTTCCGATCAGTACCGCAAGCACGGTGAGCACGATGCGTCCTGCCTTTTTCCATTTACTTTGTTTCATGTTCATGCCTCCAAAACTTCACTGAAAACTTTATTCTTACAATTTCTTTACAAACACCTTACGTATTATAACAAACCCCGTTTTAAAAAGATAGAAAAATTTTATAAAATTTTGCACAAAATAAGAGCCGTCCGCCGCCGCGATTTTTCTTCGCAGCGCCGGACGGCTCTTATTTCTATTCGGGGAAGCTTGTGTCAGCTTGCCTTGTTCTTTCTCTGTTTGATGACTTTCAGTCGTGTGAACTCCTCGCGCTCCTTCTCCTCCAGTGCGTCCGCGATATCCTTGGACAGCTGGGTGTAATGCGGAATCGTAATGTTCTTCAGCGCGTTGGCACGCTTCTGCGTTTTCTTGATTGCCGCAGCAAGACGGTAAGCTGAGTTCTCAATCATGGAAAGGTTCAAAGTCAGGTCTTTTACTTTTTCAAAAGCCTGTCTTGCCTGGTCCAGAGACTCCTTCGTGCTGTAGTAAGCATACGTCGGTGCCTGGCCGGACGGGTCAGCCTCTACCAGCGGAATTTCCACGCCCATGATACTTCTCGTCTTGATCCGGATGGATTCCTCCACCGGGACGGTATAGGACACGGTCTGTACGTTGGTGATACCGATTTCCATGTTCGCAATCTGCAGTGCCGCATAAGCCTCGCGGAACGTCACATCGATCTGACGCTGAATGTCTTTTGCCTCATCGATCAGGCCCATGAGCTCGCGGATCAGAATATTCCGCTTCTTGTCCATCAGCTCGTAACCCATGTGGGCAAGTTTCAGAGAGTTCTTTGCAAGAATCAGGTTTCCCTTGGTAGGAAAGGTATTCGGGTCCATTCCGATCTCACTCCTCTCGCTTACTCATTCATCGCATCGGCTTCTGCCTTTGCTTTTGCTACTGCATCAATGGTGGTCGGATGATAATACTGATCCAGAACCTTGGTGTTGACACGGTCGAGCTCTTCTCTCGGAAGCAGTCCAAGCAGATCCCACGCCTTGTTCAGGGTGTCTTCCATGGAACGGTTCTCATCCATTCCCTGGCCGATGAACTCGTGCTCGAATTCATTACCGAATACCAGGTACTGTTTATCGATCGGAGAAAGCTCATCCTCACCGATAACGGATGCCAGGGAACGCGCATCTCCTACTTTTGCGTAGCAGGAGAACAGCTGGTTCGCTACGTCCTGATGGTCAGCTCTTGTGTAGCCTTCACCGATACCGTCCTTCATCAGACGGGAAAGGCTCGGCAGCACGCTGATCGGCGGGTAAATGGACTGGCCGTGAAGCTGGCGGTCCAGTACGATCTGACCCTCGGTGATGTAACCGGTAAGGTCAGGGATCGGGTGCGTGATATCATCGTTCGGCATGGTCAGGATCGGGATCTGTGTTACGGAACCCTCTACGCCCTGTACGATACCGGCGCGCTCATACAGCGTAGCCAGCTCACTGTACAGGTATCCAGGATAACCTTTACGGGAAGGAATCTCTCCACGGGAGGAGGAAACCTCACGCATCGCCTCGCAGAAGGAAGTGATATCGGTCAGGATAACCAGGATATGCATTCCTTTCTCGAATGCGAGGTACTCGGCAGCGGTCAGCGCTACCTTCGGTGTGATCAGACGCTCTACAACCGGGTCGTTTGCCAGGTTCAGGAACATAACAACGTGGTCAGATACACCGCTCTCCTCGAAGGTGCGGCGGAAGAACTCTGCTACGTCGTATTTAACACCCATAGCGGCAAATACGATTGCGAACTTCTCATCGGAATCTCCAAGAGACGCCTGCTGTACGATCTGTGCAGCTAACTGGTCATGCGGAAGTCCGTTTCCGGAGAAGATCGGCAGCTTCTGTCCACGAATCAGAGTGGTCAGACCGTCGATGGCGGAAATACCGGTATGGATATAGTTTCTTGGGTATTTACGGGTCACCGGGTTCAGCGGCAGGCCGTTGACGTTTCTTCTTACTTCTGCGTCAATCGGTCCCATGCGGTCGATCGGTTTTCCGATACCGTCGAAGGTACGTCCCAGGATTTCCTCGGAAAGTCCGATCTCCATAGGATGTCCGGTCAGACGGGTATGGGTATTGGTCAGGGACATGCTTGATGTTCCCTCGAATACCTGAATGATAGCCTTGTCTTCGTATACAGCAACGATACGTCCCAGTTTTTTCTCATTGCCGTCTACTGTAAATTCCACGATTTCCTCGTAGGATGCATTTTTTACACCTTCCAGGACAACCAGAGGGCCATTTACCTCACTAAGGCCTAAATATTCAATTGCCATGATGAATTTCCCTCCTTAACCGTTTTTCTCGAGTACCTTATCGTAGAAGGTGTCGATGTCTTTTTTGTATGTGTCAAACAGATCCAGACGGTCGTTCGGTACATCGTATTTGATGGAAACAACACGGTCGAAGATCTTGTCCTCTTTCAGTACGGACATTGGCATGCCCATGGTTACCAGCGCTTTGGATTTCTTGTACAGGTAAAGGATCACTTCCATCATCTTGTACTGTTTCTCCAGAGATACGCAGGTGTCATCCGGATGGAATGCGTTCTGCTGCAGGAAGCCCAGACGAATAACTCTGGCGATTTCCAGGGTCAGTTTCTGGTCATCCGGAAGAACGTCACTACCAATCAGTTTTACGATTTCCATCAGGGAACTCTCGGAGTTCAGGATTCCCATTAACTGGTTTCGCATATCCACGAAGTTCTTGTTTACGTGATCTTTGTACCACGGAGACAGATCCTGCAGATACTCGCTGTAACTGGTCAGCCAGTGGATGGCCGGGAAGTGACGGGCGTAAGCCAGAGACTTATCCAGTCCCCAGAAGCAGCGGACGAAACGTTTCGTGTTCATGGTTACAGGCTCGGAGAAGTCACCGCCCTGCGGAGATACGGCTCCGATGATGGATACGCTTCCCTCTGCGCCGCAAAGGGTCTGCATCATGCCGGCACGCTCGTAGAAAGCGGACAGACGGGATGCCAGGTATGCCGGGAAACCTTCCTCGGCAGGCATTTCCTCCAGACGGCCGGACAGCTCTCGAAGTGCTTCTGCCCAACGGGATGTGGAGTCTGCCATGATGGCTACATCGTAGCCCATATCGCGGTAATACTCAGCCAGTGTCAGTCCGGAATACAGAGATGCCTCACGGGCTGCAACAGGCATGTTGGATGTATTGGCGATCAGGGTGGTACGGTCCATCAGAGGGTTGCCGCTCTTCGGGTCAACCAGTTCCTGGAACTCTTCCAGAACCTGTGTCATCTCGTTTCCACGCTCTCCGCATCCAATGTAGATGATGATGTCGGCGTCAGACCATTTTGCGATCTGGTGCTGGGTCATGGTTTTTCCGGTACCGAATCCTCCAGGGATGGCTGCTGTGCCGCCCTTTGCGATCGGGAACATCGTATCCAGGATACGCTGTCCTGTGATCAGCGGAACGGATGCCGGGTATCTTTTCAGGGTTGGACGCGGTACACGGATCGGCCATTTCTGTGCCAGAGTGATCTCTTTTTCGGTACCGTCTTCCAGTTTCAGTTTTACGATCGGGTCAAGGATGGTGTACTGTCCGTCTTTGGCAGCCCAGATAACGGTGCCGTTGACATCCGGCGGAACCATCGATTTGTGTACGATCGAACGGGTCTCCTGTGTCTCTGCAATGATTGCACCGCCCATCAGCTCTTCGCCTTCTGAAACGGTTACATGGACATCCCATTTTTTCTCTGTATCCAGAGAATCTACGGTAAGACCGCGGCTGATGTATTTACCGGACTGCTTTGCAATCTCGGACAGCGGACGCTCGATACCGTCGAAAATATTGTTCAGGATTCCAGGTCCCAGTGTTACAGAAAGGGCATCGCCGGATGCGGTAACGATTTCGCCTGGCTTCAGTCCTGTGGTCTCCTCGAAAACCTGTACTGTGGTGGTATCTTTTGTCAGGGCGATAACCTCGCCGACCAGACGCTCTTTACCAACATAAACCATCTCGGACATTTTAAATCCGGTGTTTCCTTTCAGATATACGACCGGACCGTTGATTCCATAGATAACTCCGGTTTTATTCATGCTCTACACCTCCGTGAAAGATGAAATTCTCCCGCTCTTCGTTCAGAAGGGTCTCGAAGGAATTGTCGATCAGAATATTTTTCTCCGGAATGACCGCGCGTACGCCGCCAAGGAACGGCATGGCCGAAATGGTAAGGGTTACGGAGAGTTTCTGCTCCAGGGAAGCCTTATGTGCTTCGTCTGACGGATCCAGATATAAGGTCAGCTTGTCGTTTCCGGCAAACTCAACGGCTTCGCGGATTTTGCGCTCCAGATACTCCTCATAGGATGGATCGTTTTTATAAGCGGTAAGTTTTTCACGAACTTCTTTAAACAGTTTTTCTTTTAATTCCAGATTTTTGCGGGACAGTTTTCTTCTGATATGAAGCTGATCCGCCGACAGTGTCTTGTTGACATCACGTTTTGCTTTTTCGATCTCGGCAGCGACTTCTTCTTCTGCCTGACGTTTTGCTGTTGCTTTATGATCCTCGAAGATCTTGTCCAGAGCTTTCTGGTGATCGCCGATGACACGTTCTGCTTCGCGGTTTGCACTGTCCAGGGAATGATTATAAAAATTCTGAAGTTTTTCCTCAGTAGTCAATGTATGTCACCTCCAGGGCATTCTTACAATTTTAATCCAATAGATTCGTTTACAAAGGAAGTGATAAAGTCCGGCGCTCTTCCGGTACCGTGGCGGTCCGGAATCTCGATGAGCAGCGGAAGCTTATGGTTGAGGCGGACATCCTCCAGAATGTCCGGGAATTCCTTCCCGAACTTTTCTGTAAGGAGGATGATGCCGATCTCTTTGTCTGCAAGTGTTTTCTGCAGTGCATCATAAAGTTCCTCACGCTCATGAACGACAACGCCTTCCACCCCGGCCAGACGCATGCCGGTCTGGGTGTCTACGTTATCACTGATCAAGAACATTTTCATTATGATTCCTCCAACTTAAGGTAAAAATCAATACCTTCCGATTTTGGAATTAAAGCTGACCAAGAATCATGAAGGAGATGATCAGACCATACAGAGCGATACCTTCGGCCATAGCTACGAAGATCATGGATTTACCGAAGATGCTGCCGTCCTCGCTGATTGCGCCAAGAGCTGCGCTTGCAGAAGATGCAACGGCGATACCGGAACCAATACCAGAAAGACCAGTAACAAGAGCTGCACCGATGTAGCCAAGACCAGTTGCAAGACCAGCGCCTGCTTCAGTTGCAGCAGATGCGGTTGCTGTACCAGCGAAAGAAACAACAGTTGCAATCAGCAGAACTCCGAAGAATCCGCAAACATTGGCTGCCAGAGATTTTTTGTAACGTTTTTTGCTGTGCTCACCTTTGAAGTAGTAAGCCATAGGAACAACGATGGATAATACCATTGCGACTGCAGTAAGTACCTGTACAAATGCTGAATTCATAATAGTTTTCCTCCTGAAGTTAATTCATTTTTTTCTTTAAGATTTCAACAGTGTTTTATTTCTCTTCTTTTTTCAGAAATGGAACGAACGGTTTTCCGTCTCCCTCGTAGAACCGGCTGAACATCTCGTAGTATTCCAGACGAAGTACCTGGATCGCTACCAGCAGTGCCTCAAGGCAGGCAACGAAGATGTTTCCGAGAACAATAACCAGCCAGTTGATGTTTCCGCCGCCTGTTGCTCCGCCGAGCATCAGGACAACTTCCATCATCGCTGCATGGCTGACTGCGTATGCACCGACACGGACGAAAGAAACCGTGTTGGAGAAGTAGCTCAGCATAACGTCGAACAGTTCGAAGAATGCCTGTACAAAGAACATTCCTTTTCCGGTCTCCGGAAGTGCATTGCCTTTTTTCTCTACGATGCGCTCGAGCGGCTCTTTCATAAAGATCACTACGAGCGGGATGCCGAACATAACAACCATCACACCGACAGCCGGTGCTTTATGACCGCTGAACAGAAGAATCAGGGTAACGGCAAGCGCTCCGTAGAAAATGAAGCCTGCCAGGGAGTTCTGACTGAACAGAACCTCACCGAGTTTGTGATTCTTTGCTGCATTGATCATATGCAGAACCATTCCTGTCAGAATCATGAACATACCAAATACAACCGCTGCAACAAAGACCGTATTCATCGATCCGATAAACGGCAGGGTAATCATCGCTTCCTTCGGATGAAGCCACAGGGCCGGTATTACATTTTCAAATCCGAAGAAACTGCCGAACAGGAATCCGAAGATTACGGAGAATACCGCACAGGTGCTCATGATCGCTGCCAGATCCATCTTCTTGAAGCGGTACAGCAGTGCGCCGCCAATCAGCAGGCACAGGCCCTGTCCTACATCGGCAAACATGATTCCGAAAATAAAGGCGTAAGTGATTCCTACGATGATCGTAGGGTCAATTTCATTGTAGTTTGGAAGTCCGTACATCTTCACGTACATCTCGAATGGACGGAAGATTTTCGGGTTTTTCAGCTTTGTCGGCGGCTGGCGCAGAACGTTGTTTGCGTCATCCTCGATGAAGCAGAAGAGGTTTGTGTCGTTTTCGATGTCCTTCTGGAAAGAAGCGGCATCTTTTTCCGACATCCAGCCGCACAGGATATAGAAGGTTTCCTTCTTGGATTTCGTGCAGGCTGCCAGACGGCGGACATCGAAGTTGCCGGAGAGCTGACTTAACTGCTCTTTTGCTGCAACCAGATCCTCTGCGGAATCAGCCAGGCATTTGGCCAGTTTCCGTGAGCACTCGCTTAACGCATCGTCTGTCTTTTTGATTTCTGCCTGAAGTGCTGTGTAAGCATCTTCCGGCGTTCCGCTGTACTCGTCCGGAACGTAGATTCTTTCGAAGTGCAGGGATGAGAATACAGCGTCTACTTTCGTAACCTGATCTCTCGGGCAGAAGTAGATGCCCCATACGTACTGCTCATCGGAATGGCAGCGGTAGAATACCGTGTCGCTGTTCTCATAGCAGTAGCTCTCAAATTTGCTGTAATACTCTTTTGTGATCTTTCCGAATCTGAATTTGATAAAGTGGAAATCCAGAATGGAGGAAAGATTGCAGTGCAGATCCTGGAACGGCTCGATTTTCTGTGCTTTTTCCATCAAATCTTTCTTTTTGGCTTCCAGTTCTGTACGCTCCTGGTTCAGCTGGCCAAGGGTGTGATCCAATCCGTTGACACAGTTGATGGCATCTTCCAGGGAAAGTCTTTTTGTGGTGGTTCGCTTGTCTTCCGGCAGAAGTGCTGTAAAATCTTCCGCCTGTTTTAACGTCTCTTTGTACGGGTTGATCTGGATATACGGTGTGATGTTCTGCATCGTAGACAGCTCGGTCAGAGCGTTCTCCAGATGAATCTCATATTTCGAGAGATAAGTGTTGACCACACGGTCAATGTCGGCTTTCGGCCCGGTGATGCTCAAAAATTTCATTTTGACAATCAATGAGTACACCTCCCCGTGTATTAAGTTTTTGCTATATGCTGCATTGCCTCGTCAGCGCTGATACGATAACGTACGCACTCGAGTGCAATAGTAAGCCGGTTTACCTCGTGCTCTTTATGATAGAGGTAAGAGTATATGGTGGCAACGGAATATGGATCCTGGCGGGACTCGCTGGAAAGGATATGCTTCATAATTGACGCATACATGGATTCCAGAGTATCCACATTGAAGGAATCATACCGTTTCGCATAATAGGTTTGTTCCAGCAGCTGGGAAAATGCACTCATATTCTCGGCTTCTACCAGTGCCTTGATCGTATCCTTTTTCAGCCGGTGATGAACCGGAATCAGCAGGGCATAGATCTGTGCGCTGGTCATGTGATAATAGCGTTTGGAACGATAGATCCACTGAAGGTTCAGCATGTCAAACTTGCTTCCCCATGCAGCGGTGAGTTCTTCCAGATCCCGCTTTCTCACAATTTTTGATCTGTCCTTCCACATCTGTGCGAAGTAGAACAGATCCAGGGTCATCTCATAGTCGAACAGGGTCGGACGCTCGATATCCGCGAGCTGCGACAGCGGGGCGTAATATTCCGTCCCCTTCAGGTTCGCAATCAGTTCCTCGATCGTCTTGGAGGACGAAAGAAGGTTGACGTCCAATTGGGAATGCTTTTTGAAGAACTCGTCGAACATCGACAGGTTCAGCACGACATCACGATGATCAAACACCGTGTTCAGGCACTCCTTGATTACGGACACCTCGTATCGTTTAAAGTAGAGAGCGAGGAACTTTCTCTGCTCCACACCTGCAAACCGATACAGTTTGGAAAAATCCCGATACACCGTCAGGCGCAGCATTTTCTCGATCTGGCCTCGATGGAGATCGGCTTCGTTGTAGCCCTCAAACAGATCTTCATATCCTTTATGCTGCTTGAGGTAGGCCGCTGCCTGCGGTACGCTTTCCAGTTCCACGATTTCCCGAAAATTCTGGTCGTTCAAAAGATGGCTCTGCATGGCTCTTATCTTGGTGGTAAGGCCGCTGTAGGATAATAGACCGCTCATCGTTTCACTTCCTTATAATGTTTTCGTAAATCTGCGTGGACAGTGTTCCGTGATTCTGCTCGTAATAAGCGTCCAGTGAAGATAGAAGTTCGGCGGCAGAGTCCCGCTGCTTTTTCTGATCCGCATCTGTAGTAGAATGAAGTTTTGTTGTGATCTCTTCAATCCGCTTTGCCGTTTCTGCTTCCAGATCTGCATCGAATTTTGCAATCCGCTCTTCCTGCTGCTCATCCTGGAGCTTCTTCTGATTCTCGGCAGCCTGCATAATCTTGGTAGCAGCCGTTTCGATCTCTGCAAGTTTGTTAATTACAGATTCCATAGCATCGCTTTCCCTCCTTATTATATTTGCATAAGAGCAAAAGTACAGGAGAACTCCCCTGTATCTTTGCTGTTAGTATTCTACACCTTTTTTTCCAAAGTTGACATATTGAATTCGTAAAAAAAAGTGGGGTTTTGGTCCTTTTTTTGATTAAAAATAGACAATGGGTCATATTTTTTCTTCCAATATTAATAGGCAAAAGACGGTTTCTCATATGATTTCGATATGGCTCCAATCCGATTGTCATATTGCTGATAGGAAATGCTATGTGGAGGTTGATATTGTATACAGTATTTTGAAAACTTAGAATATTCAGAGCCATGCGGAATGGAAGAAAAAATTGCGAATCATGCTTGCATGAATGAGCAGTTTTTTCTGGAATTCCATATGGCGAGAAGCCATATCGAGATGCAGCGCAGCGGAATCGAGACAGGGCTCTGAATATTCTAATCCAGATTTTTCTGTTTTGCTTTTGAGGGAGCTATGATATACTGGATATGATTGACTTTTATTCTAATATTATCACTTAAGAAAGGAATTTTACGCATATGCGCCTTAGAAATATCAGAGGATCAAAAGATGTGATTGCTTCCTGTCCGTTCGTTGTGCAGGAGCCGGAGAGCTGCCGGGGACGGTGGGCTGAGGTTTTTGGAAATGAAAATCCAATTCATATTGAGGTTGGTATGGGAAAGGGACGCTTCCTGATGGATATGGCAGTTCTGCACCCGGAGATCAACTATGTCGGCATTGAGATGTACGACAGTGTGCTGCTCCGCGCGGTACAGAAACGGGAGAAACTGGAAACGGAAATCAAAAATCTGTTTTTCATCCGCATGGATGCTCGTCAGCTCCCGGAGGTGTTTGCGGAAGGTGAAGTGGACCGCATTTATCTTAATTTCTCCGATCCGTGGCCGAAGGACCGCCATGCGAAGCGGAGACTGACATCGCATGAGTTTCTGGCACGGTATGAGAAGATTTTGAAGAAAGACGGAACGCTCGAGTTCAAGACGGACAATAAAGATCTGTTTGATTTCTCGCTCGAGGAGATGAAAAACGCAGAAGGCTGGGAGCTGACAGCTTTCACGTATGATCTGCACAACGATGCAGTTCTCTCGGAGGGGAATGTGATGACAGAGTACGAGGAGAAGTTCTCCTCAATTGGAAACCCAATCTGTAAGATGGAGGCACGGTTTCTGTAATAGAATCATTTTGTGAATGGCTTCAAGGGCAAGGAGGAGATTTGGAGATGAAAAGAAAGGTTCTGGCAGCACTTTTATGCGGCACTCTGCTGGGTACCGCGCCGGTTTATGCGGCGGAAAATCAGATGGAGGAGACGGTTTCTGTGTCGGAAGATATGGAAAATACAGAAAATACGGAAATCACCCCCCCGTACAGCGAAACTTTAACGGACAGTACAGCGGATTCTGAAGATACGCTTTCTTCTGCGGAAGCATCTGATCCGGCAGACACGGAAACTTCTTCCGCAGCCGATGTTTCCAATATTTCTGTGCAGGAAGGCACAAATTCAGAAAAAGCCGCTGCCCTCTCCCCGGGATTCCAGACGATCACGGGCGAAGACGGCGAAACACATACCTATTATGTAACTTCTGACGGCACGATTTCCCGCGGAAACCACACGACGTATTCCCGTGCAAATGACACCGTTTCCTGGCTTACCGTCAATGGTGTCTGGTATCTTGTGGACACCGCGGACGGTCATCTCCTCTCCGGCTGGCAGACGGTCGCCGGAAGTCTCTATTATCTGCATCCGGATACCTTCGCAATGGAAACCGGAAATCAGTCGCGCGGCGGCTGGACTGTGATCGACGGCCAGTGGTACTCCTTCCGCAGCTGGGGCGGCGTACGCACAGGCTGGTATTCGTACGGCGGATGCCGGTATTATCTGTATGCAGACGGTCATATGGAAAACAATTCCCTCACTTTAAATGGAAAAACATACTTCTTCCGCTCCTGGGGCGGCATGTACACCAACGCGGTTGTCTCCTCCGGTGATGCCCGCTATTATGTGCAGGAGGACGGAACCATCTGCACGAAAACCGGCTGGGTGAAATTCCAGGGAAAATGGTACTGGATCAAAGACGGCAGCGGACAGCTTGCAGCGAAGGAATGGATTACCTATAAAAATAATCGTTATTATCTGAAAGCAGATTCCACCATGGCATCCAGTGAATGGGTTGACAATACGTGGTACTTCAACAGCTGGGGCGGCATGTGCAAAAACGGCTGGGTGAAGGTCAACAATATCTGGTATTTTCTGAACGCAGACGGCACGAAGCACGGGGACGGATGGCTGAAATATCTGAATAACTGGTATTATCTGGAAAACGGCGGACAGATGGCGGCCGGCAAGTGGATTTATCATGCCAATAACTGGTATTATTTAAAGAGCTGGGGCGGCATGTGTCATGATGAATGGCTCGTACAGGGCGAAGCCTCCTACTATTTCCGCAGCTGGGGCGGTATGTATTACAGCACGACCGTAACGATCGACGGCAGACAGTACACATTTGATGAAAACGGCCATAAAGTTTCTGTTCAGTCCGAGTGGACAAAGCTTGCCTCCAGTCTGAAAGTCGCCAAAACGTGTAACCAGCTGATTCTCGTCAGCGCTTCCGGTACCAATGCGACTGTTGCAATGGTAACAAAAGAGGCGGACGGAACCTGGTCCGAGGATATGTGCTCTTATGGATTTGTCGGCGCAGGAGGTGTCGGAGAAACCACCGAGTGGAACCGGAAAACACCGCGCGGCCAGTACGGCTTTACATATGCGTTCGGTCTCCGGGCGAATCCGGGAACGAAGCTGCCTTACACGCAGGTGGACGATACGTATTACTGGGTGGATGATGTAAACTCGAAGTATTACAATCAGTTCGTCACCACAAAAACAACGCCGAAATCCTGGAATTCCGCAGAGCATCTGATCGAATTTGATCCTGCCTACCGGTACGCACTGGCTCTCAACTACAACCCAGACTGCACACCGGGTGTGGGCTCTGCAATCTTCCTCCACTGCACCACAAACCGCCCGACCGGCGGCTGCATCGGGGTTCCGGAAGACCAGATGATTACGATCCTGAAGAATATCCAGCCGGGATGCCAGATTATTATTGATTCGGCGAGCGGACTGAAGAATTATTAATATTGTTTTGTTCTGAAACACAAATCGGCAGCAGAAAGATCTATTTTGGAAAAGATCTCTCTGCTGCCGGTTTTTTGTGCGTAAAACAAGAAAAACACCGTCCCCGCAGCTCTCAGGTCTGCAAAAACAGTGCTTTTGATGCGCCTTCAGGGACTCGAACCCTGGACGATCAGCGGAAAAGCCGCTAAGAAAGGAGGTTTTGGCACATCGCACCGTCCAGTGTATTCAACTTGTATTCAAACAAGCTAAAAGCATATTCTATAGAAGATTTTATCAATTTTCTAACATCTTTTAACATCTTTTCATCAACTCTCATATATCTTTCTGACCTTATCTAAATACTCTGTAAATCCGTCAACTACCTTCTGCGGCTTTAAAATCTTCGCCTTATTTCCAAAGCCAAGAACCCAGCCATAGAACTGATCGCTGATTTCAATAGGCGCAGTAATGCTAAAATGCTTATCATCTACCACATTATAAAGGATTCCGTTCTTTCCAAACCTGTCTACAACCGTGTCCAAAAGAGGGTTGATAAACTGAATTGTAATTCTCTCCTGCTCACCGCCGAACATAGAAAAAACTCTCTGTGTATAATTTTTGAGATTAACTTTAGCAAAAACTTCTTTTCCCTCTCGTTCCGTGCCGAGCAATTTTACATCTTTCATTCTGTCAACTCGATACGTCCGCAAGTCTTTCACATAATCGTTATACGCCAAAAGATAGTAATTGCCGTCATTGATAAGAAGCGCATAAGGGCTGACCTCATACCTGCTGCCATGCCGCCTTTCTACCTGCTGATTTAGATTGCTAATGGAATATTTCAAAT